>JAEYQZ010000101.1 GCA_023409695.1 Methanobacteriota archaeon
AAATAAGGAAGTGTAGCTTTTACATCATGTTTTTTTGCAGCAAAGAAATGTGCTGTTTCATGAGCGCCGACTATGGCAATAATAGCTATTGAAAATGCAATTCCTTCTAAAATGCTGCCTCTAAACAGGTAGCCTGCAGATATAGTAGTAATAATCGTCACCAAAAAGAGGAAAATATTAAGATGAACCTTTGATTCACCGGATTTAGGTTTATTAGCTATACTTATCTTATAATTATCTTTATATTCGTCAATGAAAGGTAAATATCCTATTTTATCCAGATCCTCTACTAACTGGAGAAATTTTTCCCTGCTGTAGTCATAAACTACAAAATAAAATGATTTCGGCTCTCTATAAACGCTTTTTACAGTGAAATAATTTGAAACGTAGTTTTCAATGACATCAGTTGTTTCCACATATTCACATCCGAAAATCTAAGATTAAACTTTGTTATCTATATACTGGTTTTTATTATTTATAATTTCTCTAAAATCTAAAATAAAGGAATATAAACATTGAATTTAGCAAAATGAATTTAAAAATTCTGGAAGATATTATCCTCCATATATAACACGTATAACTTCAATTACATCCCCATTTACAAGAGATTCTTCTTCCATTACAATTTCTTTGTTCCGTTTAACAACCACTGTTTCAGATGAAATATCCATTGCATTCAATACTTCTTTAATGGTTGTATTTTCCTGAATTTCTCTGTTTTCACTCTTTTTTCCAAAGATCACTGTTACTTCCATGTTACTCATCTCCATTCAATGATTTAGCAAACAGGCATGCCCTGCACAATTCGTGGGATGCCGGCTCGCCGCATTGTATACAATTTCCCATATTGGCCTTTTTGCCTGAAAATTCTTTTTTTATGGCAGGTTTTATCTTATCAAAGCCTTTAAGGGTGGAATACATTATAGTTGGGTGATTAACAGATAATTCCTTTACAAATCTTCCAACTTCTCCCCTGAATGACTCCCTTGAATAAGGGCATTCATCAAAATGAACATCAAGTCCACGTGCAATTACATACAACCCTATTTCTTTTTCAGGGATTTCCCTGAGAGGTTTTATTTTAACGGTGAATTTATCATTTTTAGGTTCTGATTTTACCCCAATTCTTGTGAGGTTGTCAATGTTACCTTCAAGATAGTTCATAAGTATTGCCTGGGTTTCATCATCCAGATTATGGCCAGTTGCAATTTTAGTGGCATTTTCTTCCCTTGCCACCCTGTTTATGATCCACCTTCTAAAGACCCCACAGTAGGTACAAGCTCCATGCTGCCTTGACTCATTATGCATGATCTCATCGAGTGTTTTTCCAAAGTGATCTTTAATGGACTCTATTCTATGATCTATACCTAATTTTCTAGCATTTTTCGCTGCAATATCAACACCGTGTTTTCTGTAACCAGCTATTCCTTCATCAACAGTTATGGCAAAAAGATCTATTATATTCCTTTCATAAAGCGAATTAACAATGTCAAGGACCATAACACTGTCTTTTCCACCAGATAAAGCAACTGCAACTTTATCTCCGCGTTCTATAAGCTTATTTCTTCTAATATTCCTTAAAACTTTTTCAGTTGCTGATTCAATGAAACAGTCTTTACACAGCATTTGCCCTGAGGCCTTTCTATGTATTACTACAGGCGTCGCGCCACATTTAGTGCATGTTTTCATGATTATAACCTAAAAATAAATTGAATATCTAATGTGTATTTAGTAATCTAAATTTTTAAATAATGGAAAATCCTGAACATAGTTTTTATTAAGTTTAGATGCTATTTCCGCCTTTTGAAGCTCTGCACCAAGGTATGCGGCGTGTTCAATTCTTGAAATAAGACCTTGTTTAATTATTTCATCATATACGCTTTTTGAGGTCTTACCCTTAATTACTATGTCTGGCTTCAAATGAATATAATGTACTGCTTTTATAAAACCATTTTCGGTCATTATTTTAAAGCTTCCTTTAGGGTCCTGTGAGAATTTATAGTCTTCTACACCTTCCAATATAGGAGAATCAACTTCTTCAGTTAATATTTCTCCTTTACGTTTATCTTTTAAAATTATAAGATTTATACCAAGATCTTTTGCTGTGGAACCTCTATGTTTTGAGAGAAACATCATTTTTGATGAAACTGAAAGTTCATGGACACTGCCAATTGTCTTACCGCTTTCTTCAGGGGTGAATAAAATGCTTGCCCCAAGTTCCATTGCAATTCCAGAAAGAAGAGCATTTACTCCAACAGAGTCTGTATCAAGAAGCTCTGTAACATTTCCAACTCCAAAGAATAAAGGTGCTTTATTCCGGACTTTAAAATCGTGGCATGCTATTATTGATTCAACTATGCTCTTACTATTAATTGGATCAAGAATTAAATCCGCGATCACATCTATCTTACTGCATTTTTTCATCAGGCTTTCCAGTGAACTAACACGCTCTTCCACAGTATGAGGCACCCAATTTTTTCCAAAATCCGTTGGCAGTATGACTGCAGGAATCTGTTTCTCTTCCATTAAAGGCAGTACTTCCTCACAGTTCCCATGATCAAGACTTAAGACCATGTCAACCCCCGATTCAATTCCTGCTTTAATTTCTACAGGATTCAAAGTATCAACACTTATAGGAATGCCGTTTAAATTTTCCTTTAATAATTTTACCATTTCTGGAATTTTATCGGCCTTATTTTCACCCGCAATCATCCCAATATCTATCATCTGTGCCCCGCTTTCTACAAAATATTTTGCCCGCTTCAGGAGTTCATCTTTACTCAGTAAAGGCGCATTTGCAATTTCAGCAAGTACTCTCATTGGGAAGTCTTCACCCACAGGTAAATTACCGACAAGGATATTTTCAGGCTTTTTAAGAAGCTTTTTAGTGTTTTCCTCATCCTTCTCAAAATCTTCGATAAACTTCAAGGCACGCTTCTTCAGTTCTTCTTCAATTAATTTATCTGCAGGTAGGCGAGGCGAAAGTTCCAGTTCATCTATCATTTCAAGAATTATATTTAAATCTGCAGCATCCCTTGGGCCTTTGTAGGTTGGGATTCCAGTTTCTTCTCCAATAACGCTCACGTCTTTACGTATGAGTCCTGGAGTTATAATTACATCATAAGAATGAACATCGATATTTTCTAGATTATTCAGTTCCTTTAATATTTTCCTAGGAGTTAAAAATGCTGCAATCGGCGTATCTACTACATGAGTATACACATCTTGCTTAGATTTGCTTGAAATATCTTTAACTAGTTTTCCTGCAAGTTTACCTGTTACTATTAAGATTTTCATGTTAACCACTTACAAAATTAATTGAAAAGTATGAATTAGTCCTGATTAAATTCAATAAGTAGTTTATAATTATTAGATTTAACTACTTTAGAAAAATATCTCAAAAATAGTAAATTGAAAAATTAAAAAATGAACTATTAAATATCATTTGTAGATTCACATAGACTTTCTATTCCTGCTTTTAAAAGTAGGATGAGTATTCCACTAGTTATAGTTGCTACTGCAGGAATCCACAGTCCAGATATTCCCATTGAAATTAATACTACAGCAATTGTACTTTCAAGTGCTTCATTCACTTTTCCATTCTTTATAAGTTTAATTATGCCTTCATTTCCACATATATACAATTTAGCCTTTTTTTTAAAAATTTCCCAGAAATCTTTTCCTATTTTTTCTGCATTTTCGGCAGGAATCTCACGAGAGATAGTATCTACAAATAACTTTCTGGAATTAAGAGGTTCATTTTTAAAATCAAACGATTCTTGGGGCTTTAATAAACATTTACTTGTTGTGTCACTGTCTGCTTCAAGACCCATTGAAATTAAAGATGTCCCTATTTCCCGATAAATATGTTTTTTATCCACGGCATCATAATTTTGCACAGCCTCATTAACCAGAGCATTTAGCCGCTTTTTATCTACTTCTTTTGAATCCATTATTAATCACTCCCACTGATGTAAGTGGTTTCTATCATAATAATATTTTTTATGATATATAATATTATTTTAAGAACTGTATTCCCACAAAGACACTAAAAAAAATATTTTTAATGATTAGACATTATTAATGGTTATTTATCTAAAAAATAGGTTTATTTAAAGTATTAATATTTATAATCCACCAAACATCCGATAGAATATACAAATCATCATTAAATCAATATTTGATCATTAACTTTTAATTTAAAAAAGTTAACAATTGCTATAATTTATAAAAAAATTGCATAAAGAGTACTAAAAATAGTAATTAGATTAGTTTTATTAGGATTACATACGCGTTTATTTTCATTTAACAGTTCTCTATTTATATTAAGAAAATATATTAAAAATTGAATTTTTTTAGTCTCTAGTTATAATCATTTAATATTACTAAAATAAAAATTTGTCATGATTAAAAATATATATATAGCTTAATTTATAATGATTATACATGAGGAATGGAGGTACAGTATGATCGAAATTCGATTTCATGGACGTGGTGGACAGGGTGCAGTAACAGCTGCTGAAATTTTAGCAAAAGCAGCTTTTGAAGATGGAAAATATTGCCAAGCATTCCCGTTCTTCGGTGCTGAACGAAAAGGTGCACCAGTCATGGCTTTTACAAGAATAAACGATAAACCAATAAGAAGAAGATATCAAGTTTATAATCCTGATCATGTTATTGTATTGGATGAAACTCTCTTAGAAGCTGTAGATGTATTATCAGGGCTCAAAGATGGTGGAAAAGTAGTAATAAATACCACAGAAGATGTTAATCTTGGAGAAAATGTAGACTTATATAATATTGATGCTACAGGGATTGCACTCGATATTTTAGGAGTTCCAATTGTTAATACAGTTATGTTAGGAGCATTCGCCGGAGTAACTAACATAGTTTCACTAGATTCCCTTATTAAAGTAACTAAAGAAACTTTCCCCGGAAAAATAGGTGAAAAGAACGCTGATGCAGCTAAAATAGCCTATGAAAAAATTAAAAAATAGGTGATTTCATGACAGCCAAAGGAGCAACTGTTAAAGAACCTGGAAGCAGTATCAAAAATAAAACAGGAAGTTGGAGAACATTTAAGCCTGTTTTAGATAAAGACAAATGCATTAATTGTGAAAATTGTTTTTTATTCTGCCCAGAAGGGTGTATAACTAAAGAAACTGAAATAGATTACGATTATTGTAAAGGATGCGGGATTTGTGCCCATGAATGTCCTGTAAAAGCAATTAAAATGGAGAGAGGATAAGATGAAAGTTATTACAGCAAACAGGGCAATTGCAGAAGCAGTTAAACTTGCAAAACCAAAAGTAGTGCCTGTTTATCCTATAACTCCACAAACAACCATCTCTGAATATTTAGCAAGTTTTGTTGCAAATGGAGAATTAGCTGCAGAATACATAAGAGTTGAATCAGAACACAGTGCAATAAGTGCAGCAGTAGGAGCATCAGGAACAGGTGTTCGAGTATTTACTGCAACATCATCACAGGGTTTAGCATTAATGCACGAGATTTTATTTGCAGCGGCAGGTTTAAGAAATCCAATAGTAATGGGAAATGCAAACAGGGCGCTATCAGCACCGCTAAGCATATGGAATGATCAACAAGATTCTATCTCCCAGAGAGATACTGGATGGATGCAATTATTTGCTGAAGACGCTCAAGAAGCTCTTGACTTCGTATTACAGGCTTATAAAGTTGCTGAAAATGAAAACGTCCTACTTCCATGTATGGTTTGTGTAGATGGATATTACCTTACCCACACAGTTGAACCTGTAGACATTCCAACACAAGAAGAAGTAGATGAATTTTTACCACCATACAGGCCAACACATTCTTATCTTGACCCAAAAGACCCAATGTCACTTGGAACATTTACAGATCCAGATTACTACACAGAAGCAAGACATGACATGGAAGTAGCTATGGAAGGAGCTAAAGAAGTAATAAAAACTGTGAATAAAGAATTTGCAGAAAAATTCGGCCGTAAGTATGATTTAGTTGAAAATTACATGTGCGACGATGCTGAAATAATCCTCGTAGCTATGGGATCACTTTGTGGTACAATAAAGGCAGTTATAGACAATATGAGGAAAGAAGGACATAAAGTTGGTCTTCTTAGAGTAATAGCCTTCAGACCATTCCCTACAGAAGATATATACAATGCCATTAAAAATGCAGACAGAATAGCTGTTCTGGATAAAAACATATCAATAGGTATTGGAGGAGTCCTGTTCAACGAGATCAAAGCTAAAATGGATGTTGATGCTAGAGGCTTTATTTTAGGTCTTGGAGGACGTGATGTATCCAACGAGGATATAAGAAATATAATTGAAATTACCAAAAATTCGACTGAAAGCAATAAAATTAATTGGATCGGATTAAAAGAGGAGGAAGCATAAAATGGAAGTACCTGAAAAAGAATTTCTCGCTGCTGGGCACAGGGGTTGCGCCGGATGTGGTGCTACCATAGGCGCAAGACTTGCACTTAAAATGCTCGGTGAAAACACTGTAGCAGTATCTGCAACAGGATGTCTAGAAGTTATTACAACTCCCTACCCTGAAACATCATGGAAAGTCCCATGGATTCACGTAGCGTTTGAAAATGCCGCAGCTGTAGCTTCCGGAGTTGAAAGGGCTCTTAAATCACAGGGAAAAGACGACGTTAATGTTGTAGTATTTGCTGGAGACGGTGGAACAGCAGATATAGGACTTCAATCTCTTTCAGGAGCTATGGAAAGAGGACATAACATAATTTACATATGTTACGATAACGAAGCTTACATGAACACTGGAGTTCAGAGAAGCGGTGCAACACCATACGGTGCATCAACAACCACATCACCACACGGGAAAGAGAGCTTTGGTGAAGATAAACCAAAGAAAAACATTCCAATGATAATGGCAGCTCATGGTGTTCCTTACGTTGCAACAGCATCCATTTCATATCCTGAAGACTTCATGAAAAAGGTTAAAAAAGCAACAGAAATAGATGGACCTGCTTATATACACCTGCATCAACCATGTACAACAGGATGGGGATACGATCCATCAAAAACTATAGAACTTGGAAGATTAGCTGTTGATACCGGTTCATGGTTACTTTATGAGATTGTAGATGGTGACTTTAAAGTAACATACAAACCACTGCAGAGAAAACCTGTAAATGAATATTTAAATGCTCAAAAAAGGTTTAAACATCTTGCTGATGAAGAAAAAGAAAAGATCCAGAATTATGTGGACAGTATATGCGCTGAACTTAAAATATAGGGGGATATATTCTTGGAAAAAGTATTGATTCAACCAGAGATCTGTGATGGATGTGGTGATTGTGAAGGAGCATGTGAAAAACTCCACGGTACATCAAGAATCATGGTAAGAGAAGTCGAAGGTGCTTATTACCCCATTATTTGTCAGCATTGTGAAGATGCCCCATGTATGAAAATCTGTCCTGTAGATGCAATTGATGATGGATCAATTGACATTGAAAAATGTATAGGATGTTCCCTATGTATGCTCATATGTCCATTTGGGGCAATTTCAATACATGAAAGAAAAGCACACAAATGCGGCCAGTGCCCTGATCTTGATACTCCAGCATGTGTTAAGGCATGTTCCAAAAGAGCCATTTCCATTGTAGATACCGAGAAAATGAAGCTAGAGAAACAGGCTGAACACATTAAAAAGTTATCAGGTGTCGGTAAAAAGTCTAAAAAGAAAGGACTCGTAAGTGTTTTAACACACGGCACAAGGGCGAAGGATGCTCTTAAATAGGAGGCATGAAATGAGAGAATTAATTTCACGACCAGAACTTTGCGAAGACTGCTCAAAATGTGAAAGGGAATGCCCTCAAAATGCAATAAGAGTTATAGAAGGCGTTGCAATCCACTGTTTACACTGTGCACCAGATAGGGCTCCTTGTTTAAATATATGCCCTGAAGATGCCATAGAAGAAATAGACGGTGCAATTGTAGTTAATGAAGACGCTTGTATAGGATGCGGTCTTTGTAAAACCGCCTGCCCTATTGGAGCAATCTACGTAAATGAAGAAGGTATTGCAAAGAAATGTAACCTGTGTATTGACCAGGAAACACCTCGTTGTGTACTTACATGCCCAACCGGCGGCTTGAAAGAAGATTCATCAGAAATGATATCCGATAAGCGTGAAAAAGTTGCTAAGGAACTTGAAAAGCTCAGGATGATCATGAAATACTGATTCAAATTAAAAATGCTTAATCAATTCTGATTAAGCTTATTCTTTTTTATTAAAATTAATTTTGTTTTAAAATAATCTATTATCACATATTAATTAAAATCGGGCTATTTCATAATTATAGAATCCTCCAACTATATCTAATGCTATATTTTATTATCTTACTGTAAACAATAATTATATTAAAGTTAATAGCGATATTTAGGAAATGATTTCACTTTTTGGAGAAGATAACCATGAACAACCAATTAAGAAAATCAGGCATTGAACTTATTGGAGATGTACCCTGGGGCACTCATTTTTGTCAATTCTATCAAACTAAAGAAAATTTAGTAGATATACTGGTCCCTTACTTTAAAGCAGGCCTTGAAAATAATGAATTCTGCATGTGGGTTACCTCACAACCCTTAACTGTAGAAGAAGCGGAATATGCATTAAAAAATAATGTTCCTTATGCTGATAGCTATCTCAAAAAAGGGCAAATTGAAATTATCTCCTATAAAGATTGGTATCTTAAAGAAGATACCTTTGATTCAAAGAGAACCTTAAATGGTTGGGAAGAAAAACTAAATTATGCTTTGAAAAACGGTTATGATGGTTTAAGACTAAGTGGAAATACTTTCTGGCTTGAAAAAGAAGATTGGGGTGAGTTCAACCAGTATGAAGAAGAAATAAATAATGTATTTGGCAAATCTAACATAATTGCTATTTGTACATATTCTCTTGACAGATGTAATGCAGACGATGTAATCGACGTGGTTAACAACCACCAATTCGCTTTAACCGAACTTGAAGGCGAATGGGCACTCATGTAAAGTTTAGACACTAAATTTAAAACATTTATTTTATTATGTAGCTATCCAAAAACAAAGGAACTATATCAATCAGATAACTACCAACTTGCAGTAGCTTATTTAGTCATGTCATATCTTTGAAGCTTTTCTAAGTCTCCTTGAAGTAATTCTTCAAGTTCATCTGCCATTATGACTATTTCAAGATATTTATCATTGTCATCAATTGTATGAATAATATTCCTTATTGCAGGAATAAATTCCAACATATTTTGCGCATCTTTAACGGTTTTAGGTTTATGTTTAGGATTTTTATGTAATTCCAGTACAAATTTAATTACTTCAGTCCAGACTTCATCGTAATTATATTCCTTCATGTTATCTTACTAATTATATTAAATGTATTACATAAGTAATTATCCAAAAAAGCTTGTTAATTAGATATTTTAACTGAAATCTCCAAATATTACAAGAATTTTTAAATTTACGCTAATTAATTAATAAAACGAATGAAACTAAATAGAAAAGCCCAATCTAATTAAATAAAATACAAATGCTTCTTTGGACAGTACTGCTTTAAGGCAGTATAACAATAATAAAGGCAGTTTAATAGTGATATCTTAAACACCGTAAACTTTATTTAATTACTTAAATAATCATATCGTATAAAGAAAACTTGGAGGGAAATACACATGTGGGAACTATTGATTCTCGGATTGATAATCATGACAGCATTTATTACACTAGTCTTAACAACAGCAGTAGGTACCATGTTCGCAGATATGTAATAATATAAACTATTTTACTAATTACTAATGATTAAGAGCAGCGTCCAATAAAATTTAATAAAATTATACCCAAGTATATTTTATACTTCATTTAAGGATTTAATACTTATTTAAATTCCTTCAGCTGTTCTTTTAGGTTTAAAAAGGGATATTACCTTCAATATCCTTTGCTGTTAGAGTTGATGATACCTATCTTTTTTTTCAAGCGATTTTTATTATTCAAATTACAGATACTGCCTAATTCATAGATATGCTCAATTTTAATTAAAATAATCCACCATCTATTAAATAAAATTCAAATATTTCTGGATGTCACAGAATCTCCTCATTGAATATAATAAACTTTATTCTTTATTACTTTATAATATATTATTGTGAAGTAAAATTTTAGGGGTGAATATTTGTGTGGGAACTTTTGTTGATTCCCGGATTGATAATCATGGTGGCATTCATCGTGTTAGTTTTATTAACAGCAGTAGGCACCATGTTTGGAGACATGGGTTAATAATATAATATAATTTACCTGATAGCGAATCTTCTGGATATTAACGTTCAATGAGGTAATTGATTTTATTTAGTAGCAAGTTTTGTGTAATGTATATTTTATATAAACTGGGACTTTTTAACTAACTATTTTTTAATTTATAAATCAGAGAATATTTTCAATTTTAAAATTTAAGTATAAACTTATAATATCTAGCACAAATATTATCAAAGAGAAAATTCGAGGATTTGTAATGATTACCCAAAGTACTATAGAAGATACAATATTCAACTTATTCAAAGAAGCCGTAATCAAGTTGCCTGATGATGTCAAGAAAGCGCTTGGAGAGGCATATAAAAATGAAGATGAAAAGATTGCACGTCTAAATCTTAAAGCTATACTTGATAATATTGAAGCTGCTGAAGAACTTGACGTTCCAATGTGTCAGGATACAGGTCTCCCAATTATTTTTGTTAAACTTGGTAATGTAGAAGTTGAAAACCTTTATGAAGGCATAAGAAATGGAGTCAAAAGAGCCAGTAAAGAAATACCACTCAGGCCAAACGTGGTAAATCCATTAACAAGAGAAAATACAGGCACAAATACTGGTAATTTAATTCCTCAAATCGATATAGAACTTATCGATGAAGAAAAAATTGAATTTACTGTTTTTCCAAAGGGTATTGGATCCGAAAATAACAACGCCCTTAAAATGGCTTTACCTGGAGAAGGTATTGAAGGCATTAAGAAGTTCGTTCTGGATACAGTGACTGCTGCCGGTGGAAAACCATGCCCTCCTATAATTGTTGGTGTTGGAGTTGGTGGATTATCAGATATGGCCATGAAACTTGCAAAAAAAGCACTGCTTGGGAAAGTTGGGCAGCGGAATCCAGATAAAATGATTGCAGAAATAGAAGAGGATCTTTTACACCAGATAAACGAAACTGGAATTGGCCCAATGGGACTCGGCGGTAAAACAACAGCACTTGACGTGAAAATTCTAACTGCAGATACCCATACTGCAGGACTTCCAATAGGTGTCTGTATCCAGTGTTGGGCTGGAAGGCATGCTAAGGCCGTTTTAAGATAACCTTTTAAATTTTTGTTGAATCTTCCAAAAAAAGATTCTTCAATATTACGAATTTTTTTCATTCTTTTTTCAGTTTTCTGTTTTATAAATTAATAGATCCATACCCCCAAATAGAAAAATTTAAATATATAAACTGTTACATTTTACATTAAGTTTTTCTTAACTTGAAGGTGAAAAAGAGATATGAAAACCCGAGGAGTAATCTTAATCCTAATTATAGTACTTATCGGAATCAATAATGCATATGCAGCAAGTAACAGCCAAAATAATTGCTGTACAAAAAAATTATCACAAATAGATGGGAAATATACTGAAATCTCTGAAATTAGTGTACAAACCAGCAAAATAACTACAAAGATTACTGCAGAACAGGCCAGAAAAATAGCTAAAAAATACATTGAGGTTCAAGGAGCATATCCTGGAAATCCAACATTATTCTATCAAAAAGCTTCAGGAAGTTTTAAAGGAGGATATTTATGGGATGTTCCAATAATGAAGAATGGTAAACGCGTTAATGGGATCGTGATAGATGCTCAAACTGGCGCAAATCTGGGAGAAAAGTAGTTATAGATACTCAAAATTAGTTAAACAATCATAAACTAATATATAACACCATTTAAATGCAACAAATTCAAGTGTGCATTAATATTTCACAACAAAGATATGTGGACATTATATTGAATCAAAACCATAAGCTTCCTGCATTATATTATATATTTCCTCTACTGCTTTTTTCATCCTTAAAAAAACCATACCTGTATTGGCATTCGAATTCATAGAACATACCAAAGCTACAGAGGAGAAACCCATAATAATTATCTGTATTTTTTCCCCAGTTATCAAAAGACGTTTTAACTCATCGTTACCTACATCTTCAAGGGTTTTTTTACCAATTTCCAGTAAAGATGCAGACATTGCAGCTATCCTCTGGTTTTTAACGTGGGGATTACTTGAAGTAAATATTAGTCCGTCCTTCCGGATAACATAAGATTCCTTAATATCTGTACGCTCATGCATATCCTCAAGAACTTCATAAATTTGCTCTGAAATTGGCCTCATTTTCAAATCACTGGTTTAATTGATTTTAGAAATGCTATAAACAGGATTAACTATCTATATAATCTTTAACTACTTTTTTAAGAGTTATCCTGATCATTCCAATATTAGCATTATTTTCTGTTAATACTATTATAACATGTTTATTTCCAAATTCTTCTATGACAATCTTTCCTGAATCTGTTTCAACAATTAATTTCTCTAAATTACCATAACTGATACTTTTAATCATTTCTCTGACTGCACCAAGTGCTGCAGCAGTTGTAGCGCTTAAAATAGAGGTATTTTGATCTAATTTACTTATAGGAATACCATCTAATCCTGCTAAAATAGAGTCTTTTACTCCAGTTATCCTATTTATAGAAATTAAAGCTTTTTCGAAATTTGTTTCAAGTTTCATTGGATTTACCCAAACTATTTAATTTTTTTTCAATATTTTCTATAAGACTGCCCATTATATTTTCAAGATCTTGATTTTCAAGTGCTGACGTGTTAACCACAGGAATTTCGTCAGATATGCTAAGTTCTTCCCGAATTTGAGAGTCTTTAATTTCACAGATATCCGTTTTATTGGCAGCAATTATATAAGGTACATCATAGCCAGTTATAAACTTTACGAGTTCATGGTCAACGGGTGATATCCCTACAGTAGAGTCAATTAGGAGTATAGCTCCGTCCATTCCCATAGCAAGAGTGTTCCACATAAAAGAAAATCTCCTATGCCCGGGACTTGCAAATAAATGTATTAAAAATCCCTGTTGTTCAATCTGGACAAAATCAAAGCTGGTTGTAATACTATCAAAATCTCCTTTAAGAAGCAAATCTTGCCCGCTTAATTTTTCGACAAATGTTGTTTTCCCTGCATTAAGAGCACCGAATACAACTACTTTAAGGATAGATCCCGCTGCCATTAACTATTTACGCCCCTTTCTATGTTTGCTACAATTTATATCTCAAATTTTTTTAGATATCCTTAAAATTTTTTCAGGACAATTTTACTGTTTCCATCTTTAGATTCTATACTGTCGACTACAAAAGGATCCCCTGTAATTTCTTCCATCATAGCAGCGCATCCTAAAGCCAGCGGACATCCAATAGAACGAGGAACATCATTGTTTTCCAAATAATCGGTGTAATGATGAACATTACAATTTTTAACTGTCATTTCAACGCTATCGTCAGTTACAGTATAATCCATATTTTCAGCTATATTAAAACGTCCGACAAGATAATTATTAAAGAATTCCATCGCTTTCTCAGGATTGCTGATGTCTCCATCCTCTCCAAGCATTTTTGATCCTACTTTTACAAGATACCATAGATCTTCTCCGAAAGCTCTAGTAACTCCTCCAGAACCTTCTCCAGATACTTTCCAGAGACCTTTAGTAAATCCCATTAGTGATGCAGCATATATAATAGTTATAGGATCTGGCTGATCACGGAGCAGTGGTACTATTGTTTCATTTTGTATGTCTTCTGCCATTATAAATCTCCTTTTATTTCTCCATTATTTCTTTTACCTTTTCTGCGGTTCTTTCTACTTCCATAAGTACAAGTCCCAGGTTTACTTCTTTAGGTGAGAGTACAGCTAAAATACCTTTACTACCTGCAAAAGAGAATGTAGCCTTACCAACACTTCCTTCAATTACAATCTGCCCTAAATCTCCTCTAGTCAACTCATCACAAGTTCTTTGAGAAGTACCCACAATTGCTGCACCCATTGCAGCTAAACGTTTCTCATCAGTGTCTTGCGGCAAAACAGAAGCTATCATCAAACCATCTGGCCTTAAAAGAGCAGCACCAGTAACATCGCCAGGTGCTCTTTCCATAAGTTCATTCAAAATTCCACCTACGTCTTCACGAATACCCATTTATACCACCAAAATTTTGCTTTATTTGTAATATCCTTTCAAACTTTTTTATTTTTGATCTATAGCATTAAACTATGAATGAAATTAAATTCCATAGTTCTAAAGCTGTATATATCGATGATTAATTTACTCAAAGGAAATAATTATTTAAAGTGTGAATATGTGATATAATCACATTAGAAGACAATGCGCATTTGCGAAAAGTATAAATATATCTAGTAAAAAGTAACAATTTTATCATTAGAATCTTATTATTATCCCAATATGTAATAAGGGCCGTATTAATGTATTAATTTAATTAAAAAAGTATTAAAAACATTTATAGGAGCACAATAACTACCCAATTATATTAATACCCTCAATTCTACAAACAATTGATTATAATGATAAAAATCATTTATTAAAGCCTCGAGTACCAAAAGTGATGTCAATGAATAAACCTAACGATCTTAAAAGAGCAACCATAGCCATACCTCATGATCTGAATTATAAATTCAAAAAAGTAGCATCTCAAAAATACAAGTTTGAAAAAGGATGGTACAGTAAAGCAATGGTCGAAGCTATGGAAATATGGTTAAAATATAATGATTTTATCCAGTTAAAAAATGGAACAAATGCCCTTGGTCGTTCCATAGGCAAGTTAATATGGGATGAATGGAAACAAAATTTTCAGAATATAGATTTTCAAACAGCTAATGAATCTACAAATCAAATTTTAAACCAGTTCACTAACAAATTGACATATATTGAAAATATAGATTACCAGGTCAACAATAGCAACTTAAAAGTATATTTAAAAAGTCGAGTTATAGATGATAAGCCAGATATGGTAGAAAACCTATTAACTGAATATCTTCAACCAATTACAATAATTACCAGGGCAGGAATAGAAGATATTACCGGGGACCACTATAAAATAAATGAGTTTAAAGTAGGAAAGTCCAGCAAAATACATTTAAAAAAATTAGATACTAAAGTCAGTGATTGAGTTTGATAATTCTATTTCTTAAAAAGTAAAAGAAAATAATAAAGAATCTAGATTAATTCTTTATTACATTATCCCTTCTCTTCTTTCTCCAGTTTCTTCTCTAGATTCCCTTTCTCCAGATTTTTTTAAGATTATCCTTTCTCCTACAGTTTCAACCATGCTGTAAGGGACAACTCGATCTCTTCCCCTAAGGCGCCCTCCTTCATGAAGGATAATAGAATCTATTCTGTCGGAGTCAAAATCAACATCGACATCATCTACTTTACCAATTTCATGTCCTGTTGAATCTAGAACTTCTTTTCCAATTAATTCATCTTTAATTTTCAATTAAATCACCTCACACCCATAGAGAGAATTATAATCACTGGCGGTTAAAAGCCGTGAAATAATTCATCGTACCTTAAAAATTTAATGAAATAGCTGAAATATATTATTACTATATTTAAAACTAGTAATATATTTTTTGTTATAATTACATTAAACAAAATTAGATCAATTGATTTGTAAAATCAGCTAAATGATTATCTTATAAAAATAAGTGGTTAAAAATTTTCTAAATTAAACTAAAAAACAAGGTTTAGAGTCTTATTATTTTGACTCATTCTTTAAATTAAAAACAGTTTCTGATTTTATCAGGCCTTTATTTTCTAAATCATGCATTAACTGAGCTATTATTGCATATTCCTGGCCAGTATAATCAGCTAACTCTTCAATAGACGCATTTTGCTTCCTACTTAAATAATCTAAGGTGTTCATCATTAACTCACGTCTTAACTCCTCATTTTTCCATTTGACCATCAATATATCAATCCTCACATTTGGAACAGCAGTTTTTATTTCTGCTATTTATTCACTTTTAGTGTTTTATTTTACACTTGAAGTGTATGTCTCGCTCCAATATATAAATTTTGTTAAGCATATAGTGCGAATAAAGTGTAATTATTGTATTATATTTAGTATAATAAAAATTTTTAGATCATCGCATACTCCAGTTTTAATATTAAATATTAAATCAATTAAAACTCCATAATATTGAAATTATAAAATTAAATTAGTTAGAATACACTAAAAAAAGAATATAATCTAAATTTCAGCATTTTTATCACAGATTGGAACTGAATAATTAATATATTCATCGTACGCATATTATAAATTAATAAATTGTCATCATTTTAATAAAATACAGCAAATACTTGAAAATAGACTATGCAAATTATTATTTTAGATCATTGATTTTAAAGAATGAATACATTTAGAGGCCTATTTTAAATATAACCAATATAAATTAAATTATAGAAAAAAAGGAAATATGTGCCTAAAGCACATGTATTTTAGGGTAGAAAAAAACTTTTTTTTCGCCCTATTTTTTTAATTCAAGTCTTTTAGGTTTTTCACATGTTATCATAAAGATTGTTCTATCTCCTAGACTTACCGCACGATCAGCAATTCGTTCAAGGAATCTTGCAATGAACAATAAATATATCATATAGGATATAGAATCCTTGTTCTGAAACATACTACTTGTAACATTTTCAAGGGACTGATCAAATAAATCATCTACTTTATCATCATCATGCCTCAGTTCTCTTGCCATATCCATGTTTTGATCGATAAATGAGTATAAACCTTTACTTAGCATCATCTGCACAAGGTTAGCCATATGGTTAAGATCTTCCATAGCTCTTGGAGGAATTTCTTCACCTTTTAAATTTTTAGCGGCTTCAGCGATATTTACTGATAAGCTACCTATCCTCTTTAAATGACTACCAACTTTAATACATGCTTCAATAAATCTTAAATCCATTGCAACAGGCTGTTCTGAAGCAATGATACTAATGCATTTCCTTTCTAAATGAAAACTCAATTCCTCTATTTTGGCACGGGCTTTAATAACACCATCCAATAGATCTTCATCATAGTCATTGAAAGCTTTGATTGCATCTTTATGTGCCTGGATTGCTATCTGTCCAATTTCATTTACATCTTCTTTTAGCTCTTTTAGCCTTTTTCGAAACAGTATCCGAGGATATTTTTTCCTTTCCATTATTCCACCCTACGTATAATATATATTTTTATATTTTAAAAAAATTATTGAATAATCTTTTTAACCAAATCTACCAGTTATGTAGTCTTCTGTACGTTTATCTTCAGGTTCTACGAATATTTTATCGGTAAGTCCGCTTTCTACGATTTCTCCATGTAAGAAAAATGCTGTGTATTTGGAAACCCTTGTAGCTTGCTGCATGTTGTGTGTAACAATGATTATGGTATAATCATTTTTCAGTTTGAAAATTAAATCCTCTATTTTTGTTGTTGATATAGGATCAAGTGCTGATGCAGGTTCGTCCATTAATATAACTTCAGGATTTACTGCAATAGTTCGGGCTATACATAGCCTCTGCTGTTGACCTCCAGAAAGTCCCATAGCTGATTTATCCAGCTTATCTTTGACTTCATCCCATAATGCAGCGGCCTTTAAACTTTCTTCAACCCTTTCTGTTAATATTGACTTATCTTCGATTCCGTGCACCCTGAGGCCATAAGCTACATTGTCAAATATAGACTTTGGAAAAGGATTTGGCTTTTGAAATACCATTCCTACCTTTTTTCTTAATTCAACAACATCTAACTTTGGATCATAAATGTCTTTACCGTCTAAAAGAACATTTCCTTCCATTCTAAATCCATCAATCATATCATTCATACGGTTTAAAGTACGTACAAATGTTGATTTTCCACAACCTGACGGCCCTATAAGTGAAGTAACTGTATTTTTGCGAATTTTAATGTTTATATTCTTTAAAATCTGTGCTTCGTCAAAGTAAACGTTTAAATTTTCAGCCTCAATTCTATATTCCATTTCTATCGCCCCATCATCTTTTTAGAGTATCGATCAACTAAAGTATTTGTAACAACGGTTATTACAAGTACTATAATTACCAGTACAGCCGCAGTTCCATATGCATTGTCTAAAGATATACCCTCAGTTGCTAAAACGTAAAGGTGAAGTGGAAGAGGCCTTGCTGGGTCAAAAATTGATATAGGAACAGTTAATGCTGAACCTACTGCAAATAAAATCGCTGCTGCCTCTGAAATAGCTCTTGTCATTCCTAAAATTACTCCAGTAGTAATTCCCGGAATTGCAGCAGGCAAAACGACATTGTAAATTGTTTGCCATTTGGTAGCACCTATTGCAAGACTTCCTTCCCTGTATGATGCAGGTACCGCTTCCAGTGAAACTTCAGCCACCTGTAATATTGTAGGGAGCGCCATAATTGCCAGTATTAAACCTCCAGATAGTACACACCATCCTAATTTAAGGTAAACAACAAAGAATGCCAGCCCAAATAGACCATATATAATTGAAGGGATAGAAGCTAATGTTTCTGCCCCAAATCTTATGAGTTTAACCAGTGTACCTTCTTTCGCATATTCTGAAAGGTAAACTGCTGCTCCAACGCCAAGGGGAGTTGCAACAATACCTGCTATTAAGGTCACGTATAAACTTGAAACTATCATTGGAAATATACCGCCAGATTTACCAGAATCCACAGGATCACTGAATATAAAACTTAGATTTACAACTGGCAATCCTTTAATTAGTATATAACCTATGATAATTATCAGGATAATAATTGTTAAAATTCCTGACCCCCAAAATACCCCTTTCATAATTTTTTGGGACGTCTTAGGAGATATTATTTTAAGATTTAACATTTAAATCACCCGAAAACCATGTAACTCTTGATTAAGCATTATAAATATCCTCCACCGATTACAACCTTCTTCTTATAGTGGAAGTAGTTAGCTATTATAAGAAGGATGATTATCATGATAAACAGAACGATTCCTGATGCAAACAGTGCACTGTAATGTATTCCTGTTGCATAACCCATTTCTAGAGCTATGTTTGATGTTAATGCTCTTACAGGGTCAAATATTGAATTTGGAATTTGTGTAACATTTCCTGCAACCATGATTACTGCGAGTGTTTCACCAATTGCCCTACCCATTCCCAATATTACTCCAGTTATAATTCCCGGAATAGCTGCTGGGAAAATAACTTTTCTTATGGTTTGCCAGTGAGTTGCTCCAAGTGCAAGAGATGCTTCTTTGTATTCTAAAGGTACAGATTTTAATGCATCTTCTGATACACTGATTATAGTTGGAAGAACCATTACAGTAAGAATCAAAGATGCTGCAAGCATGCTGAAACCAGTTCCTCCAAAATATACCCTCATAATTGGAACAAGCACTATAAGTCCAAAAAATCCATATACAACAGAAGGGATACCTGCGAGAGTTTCAATAACTGGCTTTAAAATCTTCCTCATTGTACGAGGTGCAAGTTCTGCCAGAAATATTGCACATGCTATGGATAATGGTACTGCAAACAGCAGTGAAAGAGCAGTTATGCCCAATGATCCAATGATCATTGTAAAAACACCGTACTGGTCATCAGACGGCGCCCAATTCATTCCAAATATAAATTTCAAGAATCCAATCTGCTCCATCGCTGGGAAACCTTGTTGGAATATGAATCCTATGATCAGAACTATTACTACAATGGATAAAATAGCCGTTATAAAAAGCCCTTTTTCCACTAGAAATTCTTCATATTTCGTCATTTCAGTACCTCAAATTTTTTAAAAATTTGTGTTCGGAAAATACCTGTATTTTCCTCAACTCGGAATCTAATTTGATTTTAAATAAATTCTATTAGATGTAATTTTTAATTTTCTAATATTTTACAAACTTCTTTTGTAAATATATTATAAATTACTGCACAACCTACATATTTACTGGGACAATATTCTGTCCTTTTACTATAGCCTGTCCTTCAGGACTTAATGTGAAGTCAATAAATTCTTTAACTACTCCTTGCGGTTCCCCTTTAACCACAAAGAGAAATGCAGTTTGCAGTTTGTAAGATCCACTTGCTACGGTTTGCATTGAAGGGCTGATACCATCAATTTTTAAAGCTGTAACATCACTGCTCATATGAGCTAATGAAACAAATCCTATTGCACCAGGATCCTGTTTAACTACCTGTTTAACAGATTCAGTAGAACTCTGAACTACTGCATCAGGCCGGATATTTGTACCATTCATTATTAAATTCTCAAAAGATGATCTTGTACCCGATCCTTCTTCTCTGGTTACAACATGGATTGGTGTATCAGATCCTCCTACCTGTTTCCAGTTCGTAATATCACCATTGAAAATGCCTTTAACCTGGTCCTTACTTAAAGTTGTAACATTATTGTTGTTATTAACAGCTATAACAATACCCTCTTTTCCTATTTGATATTCTATAAGGCCTTGCTTTTCCTGTGGTGTTAAATCTCTTGAACTGGTACCTATTTGAGTTATACCCTGTGAAACACTGCTTATACCTAAACTAGATCCTCCACCCTGTACATTTATTCTAACATTGGGATGAGTTTCCTGGAATTTTTCAGCTAATGCTTCAGCCACAGGCTGTACAGATGTAGAACCCGCAATTTGTATTCTTTCATATTGACTTGATGGGACAATTATTAGATAAGCGATAATTATGATGATGGCAATTACTATACCATACTTGTATTTTCGATTCATGTTAATCACCTTGAATTACTCTTTTCATTTGGAGTATTTAAATATAAAGTGATTAAAACCATGAATCCAATTTACATGATAAACTTCACTTTCATATGTTCAAATTATAAATAAACAAAAAAATAGTGGTTTTAAAAACCACTTACTATGAGTTCATAGGAACTGCACCAGCTTGTTTAACTATATTTTGTCCTTCAGCACTCATGGTAAAGTCTATAAAGTCTTTAACAATACCAGTAGGTTGACCTTTAGTCAGGAAAATGAATGGTCTTACTATTTTGTAAGTATCATCACTGACTGTTTTTTCTGAAGGAGTTACTCCATTGATTGTAACTGCTTTAACATCACCGTTGAGGCTTGCTAAGGATATGTATCCAATAGCGTTAGGGTCTCCTTTAACTGCCTGTAAAACCGCTTCTGTTGAACTTTGAACTATTGCAGTTTTTAAAATAGGAGTTCCGTTTTTACCGCCCATTACTATGTTCTGGAATCCATCTCTAGTACCGGAACCATCTTCTCTAGTTATAACACTAATAGTACCGGATGAACCGCCTACTTTACTCCAGTCAGTGACATTTCCACTGAATATATCTTTTGTCTGGTTAAGTGTAAGAGAACTGATTTTATTAGCATTGTTTACCACAACAACTATTCCGTCTTTTGCAATTTGAGTTTGTACTAAACCTTGCGCATCACTATCTTTAGGCTTGGAAGATGCTGTACCAATATCAGCTGTTCCTTGCTGAGCACTTGTGATACCTACAGATGTACCTCCACCTTGAACATTTATCTTTACATCGGGATGTTTCTGCATGTAAGCGTGAGCTAACTTCTCTGCCACTGGTTGTACGGAAGTTGAACCAGCAATCTGTATTGTTTGTTGATTTGAGCTTCCTGCAAGTGCAAAATAAGCACCAATTATTACTACTATGGCCACTATTATTCCAATCAAATATTTTGAATTCATTTGATTCACCTCATCCTATAGTAAACTGCCCACCATATTTAAAGGTTCCTATTTGTGTATAAGTTATCACATTATAGGAACTAAGGCATTTTAGACATTGGCAAATATCACTTGAAATATCACTAAATGTGTCCAATACTGCACTAAAAGCGTTAAATTTAAATAAATTCATATTCCATAGATATCCAATATGATAACGGAAGAAGTGTTAAAAGATATATTCAAACCAAGGACTCTAAAGTGGAGAACCTCCATAACAAAAGTTGAGCCCAATAAATTAACCACAAGGGGTTATTTACAGGAAGATCTTATGGGAAATATATCTTTTGCCGAAATGATACACCTTCTCATAAAAGGAGAACTGCCTTCCAAAAACGAAACCAAAATGTTAGGGGCAGTATTAGTATCATTTTGTGACCATGGCGTTACTCCTCCAAGTACACAGGCTGCAAGGATCATGGCATCCACAGGATCTCCTCTACATGCATGCATCGCAGGTGGCCTTCTTGCATTTGGTAAAAACCATGCAGGAGCCATAGAACATGCCATGAAAACTCTTCAAGAAGGAATTAAAAGAACAGAAGACGATATTAATAAAATTGCAGAAGAAATAGTGGGCCATTTTTTAAATAATAATGAAAAGATATGCGGTTTTGGGCACAGATATCATGATGAAGATCCAAGAGCACGAAGACTCATGGAACTTGCAAAAAAATATAGGTGCTTTAGTAAACATTCAGAACTTGCTACTACAATTGAAAATTTGCTCTTTGAAAAAAAAGGTATTCGAATGAATATTGATGGGGCAAATGGAGCAATTTTATCAGATATGGGATTTAACTGGACAGTCGGAAGTGGCATGTTTATGATCGGCCGCTTACCCGGTATTTTGGCACATGTAAATGAAGAAAAAACAAGAGAATCTCCATTTAGAAAATTTTTTGAAATAGACGAAATTTACTACGACGGAGTATAAATAAATCAATTCGCCTAGCCCATTAAATATTCATTTTAATAAAGAAATCCCTATTTTTTTAAATGATAGTTCATAATTTAGCTTTTTTAAACTTTACATCTAATTACAACATTATTTTAATAAAATCAAAGAATACATGGAAAAAGAGAAAGAATAATTCACATCTCTTTTACTTTTTAAATAAAATAAATTGTTAAAAATTAGTTATTTTAAATTAGATAATTTGGGATTCCGTCTAAATCTTTCAGGAGTTGTAGTTCTAGGTATATTTTCATAAAATTCCCTTGAAACATCTATTATTTCAATAGATATGTCCCCAATTCTTTCAAAGGCCTTAACTACTCTTGATAAAGACAGGTAATATGTTGAGCGTTCGGTGTCATCAAAGGATGCTTCTGCCATTTGAGTTGCAATGCAGTTTAATGCTTTTTTCTGCAGAGCATGTATCTTTTCTTCGTAATCCATTACTTTACTCTTTAATTCAAGTCGTTCATTTAAGAAAATATCCATTGAGTAATTAACCATTTTCTTTGTGGTTTCATACATTTCCCCTAGATATACAAGCATTTCAGGATCAACTTCATATGATTCTTTCATTGTAAAATTAGCAAATTGACAGGAATGATCCCCAATACGCTCTAAATCATATGCTACCTCACTGAAAGCCATTGTTTTACTGAATTCTGAAGAAGGGTTCATAGATAAAGCCATATCCACAGAAGTTCTTACTTTTTCATGCATGTTATTTGTAATATAGTCCATATTCAGTGCTTTACTTGCAAGTTCATCATCATAAGTTGAAAGTGCCTCAAAGGACCTATCAAGCTGTTTACATACATGACTAGCCATGTTCTTAATCATTTCTTTAATGTATAATGTCCCTGCATGTTCCCTTGATGTTTTTTCTTCTTCAAAAACTTCTGAAAATTCATCGAACTTTTTTAAATCAAGGGTATATGCCCTTTTTACAACTCCCTTAGTTATAAGAGGTTGAAGCAATTTTGTAACGTATCTCCTGGTTATCCCAAGTTTTTCAGCGATTTCATCCTGTGTTGAGGGATGTTCATATAGGATGATATCCAGTATCGCTTTTAAAGTGCTATTTTTTGTTTTCTTAGTCATAATATCATCTAATGAGTATTACTATCTTTTTCACGGCTAATTACTATCGACTCCTGAATTATCGATAAAATTACATATGATAACGCTGCAATAACTGCAAGCGAAATTATCAGACCGAAATCCGCGAAAAGATTCGCATATAATTTCACGAATGGTGAATGTGTATCCACAAATCCATTTAAAAGTTTGATTATACCAACGGATAATATTATGTATCCGTATGATCTTTTTATATTCTCCGATTGTATTATCGGGTAGATCCCCATAATTAGAAGTCCTATACCAATAGTTCTAAAAAGGGTTCCATCAGTTGCATGTTCCAGATAATTGAAAATTTGCTCTGGTTTCCAGTATACCGAAGAGAACAAATAAATTAATTCAACAGCGACTATAACTATAAGCGGAAACACGTAAACAATTTTAGTTTCAATTTTTTTTGTGTTTACACCTTCAAGGGGTTCTTTTATAAAATGAGACATTACTTGATAGAGCATTGCCCCTAATGTTGCACCAATAACAGTCCCACCTATCCCCATTTGAGTGGTGGTAATTGCAACTATTCCTGAAATTACACCAGCCATTACGACATCTAACATTTTTGACATTATATCACATTATCAGTTCTATTTTTCTCCTTTTTTTGCATGAAAATCATTTATTAGTTGTTATATATTTTTGAATTTTAAAGACCTCAGACACTCTTATGTTTGGTTTTACCTCTTAAATATTAAGATCAATATAACTTTAAAAAGCTGTTTTGATTAAATAATATTTATTTTACCTTTTATCAAACAACTCTCCAATCAATTTAATTAGAATAATTTCAGAGTAAAAATTATTAAATCTCAAATCTTCAAACATAATGAATTTAAGTCCATGGTAAAATTACTGCTATGTATCCACAGCCCATAATAAGTAATTATTCCAGAATTATACCCCAATTGGTACCAAATGTTTTTCTATCAAAACCAGAAATTATCAAAAGAAACGAAATGAACATTATTTCATTATACAATAAGTTAAAAAGTTTAAAAAGAAAAATTTAAGCCAGTTTACTGGTTTAAATTACAATGCATGTAATGAATTATGTTTATATGAACATATCACATACTCTTCTTTTTCAACTTTTACAGAGTAATTAGCCAGTTCTCTTTTATATCCGGTTTCAGTATTTATTAAATTGACAAGAATCTGGTCGTCTTTAATGATTAATTGATTATGTGATGGGTAAGTATGACCTCTCAGTTTTCTGGTTGTTGCAGTCCCTGAATTTAATGTAACCATTTTCTCTATCATCCAAACATTAGGGACATGTTTATGTCCATTTAAGACAAAATCAACTCCAGAATCTCTGAAAACACTTAACAAGTCCCCAGAGTCAAGCAAAATGTTTCTTTCTCTTCCAGTTTGAGGTATAGGAAGTAAGTGATGATGGAAAGTTACTATTTTACATAGATCACTTGGTATTTTATCAAGTTCATTTTTAAGCCAGTCTAACTGATCTGTTCCGATTTGCCCATCATTTATGTCAGGTTCTGATGAATCCAATCCCAGAATAGCAAATCCACCGCTTTTATCCATATGCAAAAATTTCCTTTCTCCAATTTGCTTTTCAAAATGGAGCAATCCTACATTCCTTGCATCGTGATTTCCAGGAACTATGTGAACTTCTGTTATAGCCTTGAGTTCATCTACAAATGCAGCTGCATCGTTGTATTCATGGACGTAACCTTCTGTAGTTAAGTCTCCAGCTACAATAATAAGATCCGGATTTTCATCTTCCAGCTGCTTTACTAAATTATTTTTTAAGTCATGGGAGAAGTTCTTCTCACCAAAGTGTACATCAGATAACTGTGCTATTTTCTTTTCCATTATTGTCACCTAAATAAAGATAATTATTGATAAATAAATTTACCAAGATATAAACTTTACCAGAATTAGTTTTTCACTGCAGACATAATTTGAAAAACAATATTTCATTTAAATTGATTTAATTCACTCTTTAAGAGAAAAAATATTGAAATTAAGCCCTAGGGGGGATTCGAACCCCCGGCCTATGCCTTACCAAGGCATCGCTCTACCGGCTAAGCCACTAGGGCATGTTTATTATTTTATTTTTTATAATTAAAATAGAGTTCTATTAATTAAATTTCCTTTTTAATTTATTAGATTAAGTGCAGGGGATGGGATTCGAACCCACGAAGGCCTACGCCAGAGGATCTTAAGTCCACCCCCTTGGCCGCTCGGGCACCCCTGCATAACATAGAAATTATTTGATGTCCTATATAACCTTAACGGTTTTAACAAAAGTGATGTTAAATTCATACAATTAAATTATAACATTCCCATAAAACCCGTATTGCATAGGTACACTATATACTAAACAATCTGGTATTTAAGTTTTTAGTATAAGAGTCCAAAAATTCCTGCACTTTAAATAAGTATCATATTTTCACCTAATTTTATTCCACCCCAATATAGCAAAGAATTTAGGAGTCAATTACTATTTAAAAGCCTCAAAAAAGTATATATACACTAATTATACAATACTAAACATATAATTATTTTTTTCTTAGCTACTGTCTTAAATCGGTGATAAATAATGAAATTCAACGCTGAAAAATGCGGATGCTGTGGAGCCTGCGTCAGTGTATGCCCCAATAGATCTTTAGAACTTACAGAAAATATAATAATCGTAAATAAAAACAAATGCGACGACTGTGGAAGATGCACATTTATATGTCCTCTTGGAGCTTTCTCAGAGGCGAAAATATGAAATACGATGTAGTTGTTGTAGGGGGGCGTATAGGAGGTTCCATTTCATCACTCTTTGCATCTAAAAATGATGTAGATGTTTTAATGATTGAAAAGAGACAAGAAATTGGAGTTCCTATCCAGTGCGCAGAAGGGACAACCCATTCTACCTTCGAGATCCTGGAAATGGAGCCATCATCCAGATATGTTTGTAATGAAGTTGAAACCGGTACAATTCACGCACCCAATGGAAAATACATTAATGCAGAAGATTTAGTAGAATTCAACAATTTAGAAAAAAGTATATCAAAAGGGTATATCTTAGACAGGAAAGTCTTTGATAAACATCTAGCCATTGAATCAGCGAAAGCAGGGACTGATATAATGGTTAAAACCACAGTAAAAGACATTATAAGAGAAGACGGTAAGATCTGTGGAGTAGTAGCCAAACATATGGGAAAAACAATGGAAATAAAGGCAGATGTTGTTATAGCTGCAGATGGTGTGGAATCAAACATGGCACGGCTTGCAGGGATTAAAACACAAGATAATCCCACAGATATCTGTTCATGTGCCCAATATGAATTAGTGTGTTCAGATTTTGATCATGACAGAGTTCATCTTTATTTCGGAAAGGATATAGCCCCTGGAGGATATGCATGGGTATTCCCAAAAGAAGAAGGAACTGCTAACGTAGGGCTTGGGATAAGAGGCCCCTCAGAAACAGCTTACCATTATCTTAAAAAATTCATATCAAAATTCGATGCTACACCAGTAGAACTCAATGTTGGAGGAGTACCGCTATCTGGACCTATTGATAAGACATATACTGATGGTTTTATGGTAGTGGGAGATGCAGCCAGACAGATCGATCCCGTAACAGGGGGCGGAATATTTACAACAGTTCCATGTGCAAGAATAGCAGGAGAGGTCGCTGCAGAAGCTGTAAATGCAGAAGATACATCTGAAGATTTTTTAAAAAGATATGATGATGCATGGAGAGCTAAAATTGGAGACATACTCAAAATGTCCCTAAAATGTAGAAAAGTGGCAGACAATCTCACAGATGATGAAATGAATGCCCTGGTAGAATTTCTAAATAATAGTAAAGGGAAAGAAATATCTAAACTATCCTTTATTAAGTTTTTAGGAAAACACCCTCGTCTTTTAAGGCTCGTAAAAGATCTTTTGTAATCCAAATAATCTTAAAAATATATCGAAAAGTTATTGACAAAATAAATGATAAGGAATTCAATGCACTTGCAAGGTTCTTAGAGATAAAGATATCTGGTCAATTTCAAAAAGGGGATGGTTTGGACTTTTAAAAGAATCTCCAAGCTTATTTAAGCTTATAAGAGTAGTTATTTAATTTAATAAGGATAATTCTGGATTCAAAATGCAAACTAACAGTTTTAAACACGGTACTATTTAGCACAGCACATCTGTTTTTATACAGATGACAGATATTTATTTAAATTATCCCATAAATAAATAGATTCATCTGAAATTTAAGGCATAAGTATTAAATATGGCGAATTTATTATTTATCAGCGTATAGAGGTTACTCATGGCAATTGGTAAAATTAAGCCAAATATAGATCGGATGGAAAAAACTGGGGACGTGGAAGGCTTAATAAGCGCCCTTAAATTTAAAGATTGTAACATCCGAAAAGAGGCTGCTACTGTTCTTAAAGATATAGGAGATAATAGGGCATTATTTCCACTCATAGACGTTCTTGAATATAAAGAATGGCATGAACAATATGCAGTTATGGGTTCTGTAAGAGAAACTGCAGCTGAGGCATTAGGCGTATTAAGGGATAGAAGAGCCGTAGAACCTCTCATAAAAGCTTTAAATGATAAAGATGAAGAAGTTAGGTGGAAATCTGCATGGGCCCTTGGAAATATTAGAGACATGAGGGCTGTAGATTCCCTAATCTATTTATTACATGATAAAAGCTGGACTGTTAGAAGATTTGCTGCTTCTGCGCTTGGGAAAATAGGAGACGGACGAGCAGTAGATAGCCTGATAGAAGCTTTAAATGATGAAGAATGGCATGTTAGAAAGTATGCTGCAGATGCACTTGGGAAAATAGGAGACGAAAGAGCAGTAGAAAGTCTAATGGACGCCCTACACGATGAAGACAGTGATGTTAGATGGAAAGCCGTGGTGGCCCTCGGAAAAATGAAAAGTTCTGCTGTTGAACCACTTATAGAACTTTTAAAAAATGAGGATTGGAATATTCGAGGAAGAGCTGCAGAAGCCCTTGGAAGAATAGGAGACAGGAGGGCTGTAAAACCTTTAATTAGTGTTCTTGTGGGTCGGACTAAAGACAGGAACAAATATGTTAGGGGAAGAGCTGCAGAAGCCCTTGGAAGGATAGGGGATGAAGAGGCCATTAAACCATTAACTCAGGCTTTAGATGATCCTTATATTTATGTACGTGTTAAAGTAGAAGAAGCATTAAAAGAACTTGAGACTGCAACACAGATTCTAACTTATGATGACGGAGAAATATCATTTGATTATCCAGGATCATGGGAAGTAATTTCCACCGCAGATAAAAAGAAGATAGTGAAAGGAAATTCAGCAAACGGCAATATAACATTTTCAATCAACAAAAACACCAACGTAGGTGATCTTACATCAAAAGAGGTCGCAGATACAATTAGAGATGTTTTTATAATCCAAAACAGTGCAATATTATCTGAAACTGAATTTAGAGCAGAGGGAATAGATGTACACACTGTAATTGGTGAAAATGTAAATGCCATTGCACCGACTAAAATCATGGTTATCTCATTTAAAATAGATGATTTATTATACTACTTATGGTTCTCTGGAGGCCATGAAAGCTTTGAAAGAGATAAAGATGACATAGATCTCATAATAGATAATTTCAGAGTGTATATCTAAAATTTTAATTAAACATGGAAAAATTTATTTTTAGTTC
>JAEYQZ010000115.1 GCA_023409695.1 Methanobacteriota archaeon
TAACTGCACATTTCTTTAAATACCAGAGACATTTTTCGCTCCAGCTGCAGTTTCCACATATCTCTTTCACATCAATGTATGTTTTTAATTTTTTATTTGTAATTTTAAATATTTTTTCTGCTTTAAAAATAGATCCGGGGGTTATATCTAGTTTCTCAAGTACCTTCAGGTCCATTGATACTATTTTATCATTAGATCCCTGGCTCTCTTGACACTTTTTATCTATATTGTAGGGACAGCAAGTACAAATTGAATCATTTCCTGCAATTATTTCTATTTTCTGTTCAGGGAAATTTTGCAGGATTTCAATTATTTCTGCCATATTTTTGCTGAAATCTTCGCTGTATCCGTATCCTTGGAATCCCTGCATGCATAAAAGGTGGTGTGCTCGAATTTTCATTGTATCAAAAATATATAGGGGGTAATAGTTTAAGTAAGTAAGAGGTGTGGATCATTTTTTTGGTAGTAATGGGTTGTTTTAGTAATATAACTTGTTAAATGTTTTAAATAAATAAAAATAGTTATTTAGTGTTTTAAAAATGAATTAAATGTAGTTTAAATAATTAAAATTGGAATAGAAAATCTAATCCAAATTAGATTCACTAAATCATTTCTGGAGTATATTATATAAAATTTTTGCGGTATTTTTTATAATAACTCACTGCAGATCTTTTAGTGTAAACTTTATAAGAATATTTATAACCAATAGAGTCTGTATATGTTATTTTTAGCTTTGTTTTACTTATTTTTTTGAAATCATATTTATACCAGCTGCAGTAATTGTATTCTGGATTATCATAGCTCACGCTTTTATAAGTTTCTTTCATTATGACATGATTACTGCCGTATGAATATGCTTTCAATGATAATTTTCCGTATCCATATTCATCACTGAAATATGTTTTACTTTTGCTGTCTATTAATTTAGCAGCGGATACTCCCTGTATAGACATTACAAAGCATACAATTAAAAGTACTGCCATTAATCCCCTTTTATAATTCAATTTAACACCTCTTATTTTAATAGAAGTTATCAATCTACATAATACAGTATGATTAATTTCTATATAAATGTTTAGTGTTATTAGATCAACTAATTTTATAAAAAAGAAATATTGAGTGTTAATATACTTATTTACTCCTAAATTCCAAAAATAATCCTCATAAAAATATTATTAGCAAAATTTGCATAATTTCAATGGTTAAATAATATTTATTTGAGATAAAATCAGTCTAATGAATATAAAATAAAAAATAGTTAAATTAGAGAGTATTTAGAATATTCTCCAATTTGCAGCTTCTTTAATATCTACTTCTTCACCAAATGCTTCTTTAGGTGTTATTGCTTTAGTTAATGCTGCTGCTCCTCCAATCTTCATTAAGTCGCCGATAACGAATGGAAGAACTCCCATTGCAAGTAAACTCCATAGAGTTGGTTGTGCACCGTTTGCAGTCATCCATAGGCTTAAACCTATTACACCTGGAACATATAACATGATGAAGTTTGCAGTGAACATCAATCCAAGCATAGATGTAAAGCTTCTTGCTCTGATATATTTATCAGTAAAATGACCGAGGAATAAGGACATAATAATAAATCCAATAAGATATCCTCCGCTTGCACATAAAATTGCCTCAAAGCCTCCTGACATTCCAGCAAACCATGGAACTCCAATTAAGCCTATTGCAACATATAGGGCTTGGCTAATTCCTCCCCAGTACCTACCAAGGATAATTCCTGCCATTAACACTGCAAAGGTCTGTCCTGTTACAGGTACAGGTGTCCATGGGAGAGGTATTATTATTTGCGCTGAGATCCCTGTAATGCATGCCATTACCAAAGCTAAGACTGTTTTATTTATAAATGAAGAGTCATGGCGCCATTTAAAGAAGTCGTACCTCTTTTCGAAATAACTATTAACCATAGGTGTTTGCATTATTTGCCTCCTAATAAGTATCATTGCTAAAAAATATCATAATTGATATTTAAGCATATTCTACACAAAGTTCTTTAAATTGTGTGAGCGTCAAAAAATACTGATTAAAAAATCGTGTATATTGTATATCAAAGTGAATAATACTCTCTAAATGAGTATTTTATCCTATTATTGATTAGATTTAAATATTATAAATACTTTGTTTTCACATTCTGGTATTCTATGTAATAATGTGTTGAACTAAATTAGAAAAATGGGTATTCACTGCTATAAAATAATTTCTAAAATGATTTTATTGGTTTTATAATCAGTTATGGTGATTTATTATAAAAATAAAGGATATAATATGGTTAATTAGAGTAATATATGTGATCCTTTTTTTTAATGGAATATGAAAACTGATTAAATTGGTGTTATGTTTTTTAGTATTCATAATAATCCGAATTAAAAGAAAATATATTGATATAATGCTATACAAATTAAAGAAAAGTTATATAAATTAATATTACAAAAACAAGTTTATATGACTAATATTCACTTTTGTTATTTAATAAAATTTAAATTTCGGGGCGTCTGAGAAATGAATATATATGCGTTAGCATCGCTTTTATCATCTATTTTATGTATTTTTCTTGCTAATTTTATCTATTATAAAAATACCAAAAGCAGGTTAAATCAACTAACTGCATTAATGTGTTTTACACTTGCTTATTTATTGTTTCTTGAATTTGGATACCGGCAGGCAGAAACGTATTATATGGCTAATTTATGGTACACTGCTAGTTTTATATGGACTGTGGCAGCATCCCTCATATTACATGTAGTTTTAGTTGCCACTGACAGGTTAAATTCTGAAAACAGAGTGAAAATTCTTTCTTTGATATATGCCCCATCTATTCTTTTTTCAATTTATTTCATTTACTCTAATTTAACATCGGTGAATATGATTAAAGAGTACTGGGGGTGGACATATTCTGTACAACTTAATCCCTGGCTTTTTAATTTAAGTAATCTATGGATAACAATACTTATAACCACAGCAATAGTTCTGGCTTATTTACACTACAGGGAATCAGATAATAGGGAAAAGAAACTGGATAAATATATTATTGTGGGATTATCTTTTACTATGGCGATAGGTATATCTACGGATGTTCTTTCCTCATTTTCCATTAAAATTCCTGAAATATTTTATACAGCAGCTGCTTTAGGCATAGCGCTGGTATGTTATGGAATTGTAAAATACAGAATTCCTCAATTAACTCCTTCTATGGCTGCTGATGAAATAGTTTCTGCAATGTCTAATTTTTCAGTGCTAATAGACCGGGAAAATAAAATTAAAAATATTAACAAGGTAGGATTAGACTTATTAGGTTATGGGAAATCAGAAATTTATGGAAAAGATATGAAAACGATATTTTCTGAGGATTTAAACGTATTTAAAGTATATAAAGCTACAGAAAGCTATATTTCGAATTTTGAGACAATCATGAAGGCTAAAGATGGAAGTTCTATACCTGTTCTCATGTCTATAGCTCCAATTAATTACAGTTCACAAAAATTAGGCATATTATGTGTTGGTAGTGATATAACAAAGCTTAGAAGGAAAGAATCACATAAAAATCTGTTAACTCAGCAAATAATTCAAAGACAGGAAACATTGCTGGAATTGTCTCAAAAAGATTTATCTAAAATGCCTGAAGGATTGCAAAAGATCACTGAGGCGTCTTTTAAAACACTTGGCGTTGATCAGGTGAGTATATGGTTATTTGATCCAGCTAAAACAAAAATCATTTGTCAGGATTGTTATAATGGTAAAACTCATGAAGATGGATTAGTTTTGGAAGCATCGAAATATCCTCGTTATTTTGAAGCTATGAGAAGATTTCATAATATAACTGCTTCTAATGCACAGGGTTATTATTATACTTCTGAATTAAATGAAGCTTATTTCAAGCCTAATGGTATTTGTTCATTGATGGATGTTCCCATATGGCTTGAAGGGGAATTAGTAGGAGTACTTTGTCATGAAACATTCAAAAATAGACACTGGAAATTTGAGGAGCAGGATTTTGTATCTTCACTTGCAAATTTAATATCTTTAGGACTAGAGGCCTCTAAACGTAAAAAAGCAGAGGAAGATCTTAAAGCTTCACTTAAGGAAAAAGAAATTCTCATGAAGGAAATCCATCACCGTGCAAAAAACAATTTAACAATTATATCTAGCCTGTTAAATCTGCAGTCCCGCCATATCAACGATAAAGAAGCGTTAGGTGTTTTTAAAGAAAGCCAGAATAGGGCTAGATCTATGGCATTAATCCACGAGAAGCTTTACCGGTCGGATGATTTAAGGAAAATCGATTTTGGTGAATATATTAGGAGCTTAACTATAGAACTGTTCAATTCTTACAGAGCATCTCAAGGAATTGAATTAGATATAGATATAGCTAATATAGATTTAGATATTAACACGGCAGTTCCTTTAGCTTTAATTGTAAATGAAATTGTAACTAACAGCCTGAAATACGCGTTTCCTGATAAAAAAACAGGTAATGTCTCAGTACACTTTGCTCAAAATGATGGTGGGCTACAGTTAATTGTGGAAGATAATGGTATAGGATTTCCAGACGATTTAGATTTTAGAAATACCAATTCATTAGGTATGCAGCTTGTAACCAGTTTAACTGATCAAATAAAAGGTAATATTAAGCTGGAGAGGAATGAGGGTACCAAATTCATCATTAATTTTAAAGAAAAGCTTTACAATAACTGAATTTTTATTTTAAATATTTTTAAATTGAATTTTAATTGGAGAAATTTAACTTGAAACGCTGTAAAAATTGCTGGACTGATAATCCCGACACCGCTGAACGTTGTCAAAAGTGTGGAAGGGCTTTAGATGAAACATGGTGGAAGAACAAGAAATTCAGCTTATCTCTAGGTTAATCCTCTGTAAGTTCATACCACAGTAATCGGAATCAATTCTTCGGGATAAGGCTCAAAGAAGGTTTGGTCCATTAAATATTCATTATTAAAACGGATTATCCATGATTTTAAAATATTTAAACATACAAACAATGGAAAAATGCCGTTTCTATATTTTTCTACAGAATCTAAAAAGAAAGCTTTCTCATCATGTGTTAGTTCTTTACTAAAGTAACCTAAAGCATGCATTAAAACATTAATATTGGCTGTATTTTGTGGAGGATCTAAAATACTATCATAGAAAACATTTTGATATTTCGAAATTAGATCATCAAATGTTCTTTTATCAGGGTTACCAATTATCCTTCCCATTTTTCTCGTATTTTCTTGATTATGGGCCATTAAAAGCATTTTATTATGTGAATGGAACTTAATAAGCTCATTAAGGCTTCTGGATTTTTTTACTTCTCGAAAATCGGCTAATATGTATAATTTGGTTAAAAAGTTTTCTCTTATTTTAAGATTTCTAAGACGGCCCTCATCTTCAATAGCAAGATATGGGAATCTTTCTAAAACTGCATTTCCAAAAAATCCCGCCCTACTTTTTGTTCTTGAATTTCCAAAACCCTGATAAACCTTAACTGCTTTAATTCCGCATGAAGGAGATCTATTCTTTAAAATAAAGCCCTCAATGTTATCTATTTTATCCAGATATTCATCAATAAATTTTTTCATTTTATCTGTTAAATCAAGTCCCGTCGCTGGCTGATAAAGTCTTAATTCGCCTTCAACCTCAATAATTCTTATTGGATCTCTGGGTATTCCAAGACCTATTTCAACTTCGGGGCATACTGGGTAAAAATCAACGTAGTCTTTAAGTTTTTCAACAAAATCACTTTTAATTATAAGTCCATTGTATCTACAGGCTTCAAAGCCTATACATTTACTTATAATTATTCTGGGTTTTACAAATTCTCTCAAAATATAACCTTCATTAGTTTGGATACAAAATAAAAAAAATTGAAGTATTTTTAGATATTTAAAAGGTAAACAGTGTAAGTCAGGTAGGAAGCAATAGTTACCCATATTATGTATGGTAAAAGGAGTATTCCTGCGGGTTTGGATATTCTGTAAAATGCAATGATTGTTGCAAGTATCGCTATCCATAAAAATACTATTTCAATTAATCCGCCAAGTAAAGACTGCAGTCCAAAGAATATAACTGACCATAAAACGTTTAAAACAAGCTGTACTGCGAAAATAATGACTGCTATTTTAACATCTCTTCTCCAAAGGCCTTGACGCCATACAAGGAAGAGTGCAATACCCATCAATATAAAAAGAGTTGTCCATATTGGTGCAAATGCCCAGTTAGGGGGTGCCCAGGCGGGTTTTGCAAGGGCAGTAAACCATGTTGGTATAGAAGACATGGTGGCGATGGAACCTATAAAACCTGCAATTAAAGGAATTAATATGGATACCACCAGTTTTAAGATTTCTGATTTTTTAAGGCTTTCCATTAATGATGCTCCTTTAAATTTTAATTAATTATCAATAAGTATATTGTTTTTAATAATACATAGTTTTTACGGTTTTATGGGTATACATTTTTGAATAGGCATGGAAAAATGAAATTTAAATTTATCTGGATTTTCTTATTAGCATGAACAGTGGAACCGAGGCGAGTTGGGCTACTATTGAAAAGATAACCAGATATAAGATGGATATATCATATAAAATTCCCATTGTCAAACTGCCTATAAACCAGAATACTCCAAAGATTGTATTAAAAACTCCATAGGCAGTTCCACGCCTTTGAACTGGTGACATTCCTGCAATTGCAGCCCTCATTATAGATTCTTGCGCCCCGAGACCTATACCCCACAAAGCTATTCCTATCAGTGCCAAATAGAAACCTCCTAAAAACACAAGAGGTGCAAAGAAAGCGGAAAGAACAGCGACAACTATCATAATAGAGAGGCCTATCTTATCAAATAAGCGGCCGAAGACAAGTGCAGCAAGGGCATCTACTCCCATGGCAATGGCATAAAATACTGGAGTTAAACTGTCAGATACAATAAGCGAGTTTTTGAAATGGAAGGCTATAAGTGGAAAATCAACAAAACCTAATGCAATTAAGGCTACAGCAGCCATGTATATCCAGTAAACATGCTTAAATCCTTTAGTTTCAAGCTTTGGAGTTTTAATTTCCAGTTCGTGGGGATTTGGATAAAGAAAACGTGATACTACTAGCACACTTAAAGCTAAAACTGCAGGTATCAAAAGAATAGCAAAGCTGGTCTGGTAACTACCATTAAAAAATAAAACTGCTGCAACTATGAGGGGGCCCATTATGGCCCCTATCTGGTCCATTGCCTCATGTAATCCGAATCCCCATCCCTGCCCGACTTCTGAACATGCATGTGAAAGCATTACATCGCGGGCAGGTGTACGAAAAGCTTTTCCCATTCTCTCTGCAATTAAAAGAACAGCGGCAATTTCCCAGCTCCCTGCAAGTGCAAGGAGAGGTACAGCAAGTAAATTTATAAAATATCCTGTGATTGTTATTGCCCAGTATTTACGGGTTTTATCGCTTAGATATCCAGAAACAAGACGAAGCGCATAGCCTATAAATTCTCCGAAACCTGCAACAAACCCAACTATAACTGCATTTGCCCCTAAAATTGCAATATAGGGCCCAGTTATGCTTCGAGCACCTTCATATGTCATATCTGCAAGAAGGCTTACTATACCAAGTAAAATAATGAATTTTAAAGCATGATCTCTTAAATTGTTTCTATCTTCAACGGGTATTGCTCCATTATTCATCAATGTTTTATTTTGAAGTTTATTTTATAAAAATAGCAGGTAAATATATCTCATAAATTTAAACGGTGGATTCTATAACATTTGAATTGATTAAATAAAATGAGAACTTTAAGTCATGTAAAATAAATTCTACCAGTTAATGCAGCAGTATGAATTCTTAATAACAGGTTCCTTGCCGTAATGATGCCCAATAGCAAAGTATTCATCAGTTACTGCTATGTTTTCCATTTTAGAAGCTCTAAATAACTTCCAGCCAACAGGTTTACCTGATTTACTTTCTCCTTTTACCTGAAAAGCTCTTAAAACTTCGTTACCTGTCTTACTTTCGCCGTAACAGTATGGTTCAGCTACACGTGTACTGTCTTCATAGTTGAACTGGATCATCTTTTTGGACTGTATTGCAGAACAGATCACATTTTTAATATTATTTTGCATATAGTTATTATTTATAAAAAGAAGTATTTGACTATTATGAAATTGGCTAATTATAACATTAAAAATAGAATTGGCTTTAAATCTAAAATTAATCCCCATGTACGGACTTAGCCCTATCATAAACATTTTTAAGCGTCTGCATATCAACGCTGGTGTAAATCTGAGTAGTACTCAGGTTTGCGTGTCCTAAAAGCTGCTGAATAGCTCTAATATCGACACCGTTCTTTAAAAGGTGGGTTGCAAAAGAGTGCCTTAAAATGTGGGGAGTTACCTTTTTCTTAATCCCTGCAGCTTTAGCATGGTCTTTAATCATCATCTGAATATATCTTGGAGTTAAATGATTTCCGGACCGGTTTACAAAAAGAAATTCGCTTTCATCATCTTTTTTCTCGATATATTCTTCGATTAATGTTTTTGTCCTGTCATCGAAAAGCACAATTCTGTCTTTTTCCCCTTTTCCACGGATTCTTATTGTCCTTTCTGTAAGATCAACATTATCAGTATGAAGATATACTAACTCTGAAACTCTGAGACCTGATGAATAAAGTAAAGCTAAAATAACTTTATTTCTGAGATTTCTAAGTTGGGCATGTTTGGTTAGGTTTTCGCCTGCTTTGTCGTAGGCATGTATCAGGTTTTTCACTTCCTGTTCATTTAGATGTTTAGGGAGTGACTTGGTTCGTTTGGGTGTTTTAATTTCATTTAAAATGTGGATACCGCCGAATTCAAAGAATTTTTTCACCACAACAGTTACGAGGTATATGTAATTCTGTGAAACGTTTTTGTCACGTTTCAGATGGGTTATATACTTTTTAAATGCCCTTAAAACTCTTCTCTCATCAGTGAGGTTTTTTTCTGCAAGTAAAAAATTATAAAAATTAATAACTATTGATTTATATGTTTTGATGGTATTTCTCGAGTAGTTTCTTATCTCAAGTTCAATGAGATAATCTTCTATCATTTCGGGAAAATCATAATCTTCTAAAATAGATTTTTCTATGTCATAGCCGTGTGCTTCAGAAACAACTTCTCCCCCGTTTCTTCTCACGTGATTAGAATATGGATTCATGGTATCAGCTATGGCATATTTGTTTTTAATTGAAATTAGATAATAGCGTATTTTGGTTTAGGGGTTATACTACATAAGTTTTACTACATATAACTTCTGTCTACACTTTCATTTGGTCTGTATCCTTTTCCATTTCCCATGCTCTGAGAACTAGATAAATCTTTTTGAATAGCATTTTCAAAGGAGTTATACCTTTTGATTATCTGATCTTCAATTGAAATTGCGTTATTTACGGCAAAGTTCATATGTTTTTCAATTATAAGATCCGCACCCTCCATTACAGCCATATCTCCTGCCATTTTAACAACACCGCCAAGATCTCTTAATCTGAGGGTTAGAGAATCTTTTTGCTCATCAATAACCTTTGCCCTTTTCCTTGCTTCATCAATTAAGATGTTAACAGCTCCTCTTGATGCATGAGGTATTTTACCGTCCATTTCAATTTCTTGAGCTACAAATTGTGCAAGCTTTGCAACATTTTCTTCAGTATCTGGCATCGTTGTCTTCATGAGGATTTCATAGCCCTCTCCCTGTATTCTGGAACGTAAAGGCGGCAAAATGTACTGTATATCTCGTATATTACATGCTCCAACAAAAATAAAGTCGCATGGAACATTTTCAACTTTAACTGAACTTCCAGCACTTTGGGGATTCCTTCCTATGATTGGGAATACTTTGTCCTGCATAGCGCTTAATATATAACGCTGTAATCTTGCAATATGGACTATTTCATCTATAAAAAGAACACCTTCATGTGCTTCATGGATTGCACCAGGTACAACTCTTTCATAGGGTTGTGTTCCTAAGTCAGGATGTCCCCCATAAGGGTCATGCCTGACGTCCCCTAAAAGTTCAGTTTCACTTGCTCCAGTTGCCTGGATAAATAATTTTCTTTTAAGTGGAACTATAACATTTTTTGGCTTTTCATCCACAAGTTCGCGCCTTTTCTCAAGGGCGTGCTGGTCAAGTATCTTGATTTGGTCCCCATCAATTCTTTCATAGATTACAACTTCTTCTTTTCCATTCTTAACTCTGGTTGTTGTTACTCTATCTTGGGGTATGCTTATAGGGCCGCTGTTCATCTCAAACATTCCGAGGAGATCACCAAGGTGTTTTCGTCTGGCATTGATATGTGAAAATTTGTCTCCCCCACAGTCTGGGCATATACTTTGATATGCACTGTTGAAACTTCCACAATGGACACATCTAAACCCTAGTCTTTCTGCAACTGCATCTGGAACTTCAGCAGGATCTACGATATCGCCTTCTGCTTTTTGTAGATCTATTCTTTCATTTTCCCGTTCTTTCCGTGTTTTAAGTTCAACAAAAGGCCTTTCAGGTCTTTCAGGGTTATGTACAACAGTTATTTCTTCATTAGGTTTGGTTAAATGAAAAGAAATTGCCTGGGCTATCAGTGATTTTCCAATTCCTGGAGGTCCAACAAGCAGCAGGTTTCTCCGCTGTTTTGCAGCGATTTTTACAAATTTTATAATATCATCATGCCCAATAACTCTATTTAAGGGGTCTTTTGGTATTAAAATGTCTTTTGTAGTTTCTATATCTTCTAAAAACTCTTTTTTCATGTTAACATACATAATAAATACCCCTGGAATGTGGATTTGGGGATGTTAATTAAATAACTATCCCAAGCGGCGTTTAAATTTATGAATTATTAAATAAAAGGGTTTCCACCCGAAAGTGGAAATTAAAAAAATTATCTTGTTATGACTTTAATTGGACTTGGTTTTTTAACCACATCGCTCATTCTGACCGCTACGACATGTTTAAGTCCTTTTTCTTTTGCAATGTCTATTAATCTCTGACTTATAACACCGTCAAATACTACTGCATAAGTGTTATTTTCGATATTTTTAAGTTCATCATAGAGATTTTCAACTTTAACTTCTTTTAAGATGTTTAAAGCATCATCGAAGATTTCTGCATTTCCTGAACCTTCTAGATCTTTTAAAACATTTCGAAGAACAGTGATTTTATCTTCAGCTTTCTCTTTTTCTTTTTCTTCTATTTTTTCAACTTTAACTCCAAGATCATGATACATTTGTTCAACAGGTACTTTGTCCCTTAGAGCTACCATTACTTCTTCTTTTTCTAGATCTTCTACTTCTTTTCCTCTTGGAGCTCTGGTGACGTAATCTACTTCACCAACCTGTAATAATTCTTTTAGTATAAGTTCTCCGCCTCTGTCACCATCGACAAATGCAGTTACAGTTTTATTTTTAGTTAATTCTGCAACAGTTTTAGGTACACTTACGCCTTCTACTGCTATTGCATTTTTTACTCCGTATTTGAGGAGATTCAGGACATCAGCTCTTCCTTCAACTACAAGGATAGCATCTGAAGTGGAAACATTAGGACCTGCAGGAAGCCTTTCATCACCAAATTCAGTTATTTCATGAATTCTCATGGCTTCTTTTACTTCTTCTATCATTTTGAGGCTTTCAGGGGTCACTTCTTCCATCATGCCTTTGTATAATTCTTTTGCTCTGTCAACAACTTTCCTTCTTTTAACAGCCCTTACATCTTCAACTTTAGAAACCTGTATGTAAGCTTCGCAAGGTCCTACACGATTAATGGTTTCAAGTGATGCTGCGAGGATTGCAGTTTCAACTCTATCAAGGCTTGATGGGATTACAATTTCTCCTTTTGAACGTCCTCCTCTTGAGTTGATGTTGACTTTAATTCGTCCTATACGTCCTGTTTTTTGTAATTCTCTTAAATCAAGATCATTGCTTAAAAGCCCTTCTGTCTGTCCAAAGATCGCACCGACGACATCCGGCTTTTCTACAATTCCGTTAGCGTTAATTTGAGCGTGAATGAGGTATTTAGTTGTACTTATTTCTTCTCCTTTTCCCATAATGGGCCTCCTTTATTATTGTAATTATAGATACATTTGAATTGTTAAGATCATTAGGGTGGGCTTTCCATCTTTTGGCGGAAATCCCTTGATAATAATTACAGGTAATTACCATAAGGATTTATTTCTAATTCTAATTGTTTCATATGTTTTGGAAGACTTTCTATATCTTTAATATATCTTCGCGTGATTTTTATAATATTTTTTCTAATATTAAGATCAGGATGAGAGCCAAGGCTCTGTATGTCTTCTGACAGTTTTTTTGCAAGTATATCTCCCTTTTTATCAAAATCTGTCAGTATGATGACTTTTGAAGATGTATTGGCGGCTATTTCTGCAATTTCAAAGAGTTTAAGACCAGAACCTGAAACTTTGATGATATTACCCTTAATACCTAACTCTCTTAAAGCCTCTTCGTCTTTCTTACCCTCGATAAGAATTGGCATTCCTTGTTCTACGCAGGATGATAGCTCTTCAACAATGCGAGATAATCTTCTAAAACTCATGGTAAGCCCTTTTTATGAAATGTCTAAATAGTATC
>JAEYQZ010000228.1 GCA_023409695.1 Methanobacteriota archaeon
ATCCTTAACTCCTTTGATGATGAAGTTGCTGCAGATATCCTGGAGGAGATTTCACAGGAAAACCAGATGTGTTTATTAGATGAAATTGATTCCAAAAAAGCTGCAAACATTTTAAATAAAATGTCACCGGATGATGCAACTGATTTACTCGGCTGTCTTTCCGATTCTAAAACAGATAACTTACTGGGATTAATGGATCCCGAAGAATCAAAGGACCTGAAGAAACTTCTACAATACCCTGAAGATACCGCTGGAGGGATTATGACAACTGAATTTGCGGCCGTCTCTGAAGAATTGAAAGCTGGTGAAATTATAGATAAGCTCAAAGAGATGGATAAAGAGGCTGAAAGTATTTATTACATTTATGCACTGTCTAAACAGGATGATTTAACCGGCGTTACATCCTTAAAACAAGTGTTATTTGCAGATTCGAATAAACCGATTAAGGAGTTTATGACTAAAGAAGTCATATCCGTTGATGTTAAAGAAAAACAGCTTGAGGTAATAGAAACCATTGCAAAGTACAATTTACTTGCAGTCCCTGTTATTGATGATAAAAATCATCTTAAAGGCATTGTAACTGTGGATGATGCCATAGATCTTCTATTATCGCAAAATGATCCTAAAAATGTCTGATTGATTTTTATAAATCAGGTGTCTTCTATTTTTTTTCATTAACTAGAATTTAGGTAGCTAATTTTTATTTTACAATTATAAATTCTAAACTGTTTAATTAACTCATTTTAAATATTTACTAAATTATACGTACTATTTTAAAAAACAGCAGATATATAGCGTTATAATTTTATTTTATAACATAATAAATCATAAAATCATGAAAAATATAATTATAATCCATGTTGAACTTACTTAACTCCAATAAATTTATTATAATATGTTTGTATTATAAAAAAGCATTTATAGTGTTAATGTCCCATTTATATTCAATTATTTATTGAAATTTTCTTAGTTATATCTGAGATGGTTATATGTTAATAAGAGACATAAAAAACTGCGATTATTTTAAAGCCCTTGATAATACAATTCTCTGTGAATTACTGCACCCAAAAAATGAGAATGAAGACTTAAATATAGATTACAGTATTGCCCATGCAATTCTAAAGGCAAACGAATCTTCACTTGTCCACAGATTAAAAACTTCCATTGAAATATACTACATCCTTGAGGGCAATGGAATCATGCATATTGACGATGAATCAGAGGAAGTTCAACCAGGTCAGGTCATCTACATCCCTGCAAATTCAAAACAGTACATTGAAAACACAGGTGATGATGAGCTTAAATTTTTAGCCATGGTTTATCCCATGTGGCAGGAAGAAGATGAAGAATTAGTTTAAAAAACATTTCTAAACTAATTATCCACATACGCACGTATTAATTTTAAAATATTAACCTGTTAGAAGGCTTATTTATACATAAAAGGGTTTAAAATGCCCAAATATAATTTATTTTAAACTGAATCAATATAAAACGTAAAATTTTAATTATTAAATTACTAAAATAAATATTATTATTTTGAATATGCTTAAATAATTTATAATTATTTATTAAATAATTAAGGGGATAATAGAATGGCAAAGAAGATAATAGGCATAATTTTATTCCTTTTAATAGCTTTTTCAATTATTAACTCCAGTTACGCGGCCCAAATAGGAAGTACAAGCTATGGTTATGTGAATAAAGTAGTTTATGGAAATTACAGTTCTAATGAGACGGTAGTTATAATAGTTGGTGTTCATCCACAGGAAAATGGAATACATAAAGCAATTACTAATGCTATAAAAAGCAAGTCAACAAGCCTAAGTAAACGATATGTTCTTTATTATGTCCATGTAACTCAAAATGTCAATGATTACAGTAAAAGCAGGATGAACGGGCAATTATTAGCTCAGAAATTTATAGTACCTGATGTTTCTAATGAACATCCAATGTTAGTAGTTGACAATCACGAAAACCATTATAAAAATAGTGGCTATACTTACTGCAGATTTTTGTATCCAATTTCAAGTACTGCTATGACTAAAACATATGCAGGCCAAATAATCAGTGCAATGACATTTTTAAGAGTTTATTACCCCCCAAATCCTACAAGTCCCCAATATGTCACAGTACCAATTGCAAAGAAAAGAATACCTACAATAATCTATGAAACTTACGCATATGATTCAGCAGTTAAAAAGGCATCCTACGCCAATGCCCTTATCAATGCACTGGATAAAAAAGTCATACAGATACCAACAGTGAAAACCAGTCTATCGGGAGGTTACTTTAACACGGCCAAAAATGTTACTTTAACCCTGAATAAGCCAGGGATTATTTATTATACTACAAACGGCAGTACCCCTACAAGTACAAGTACACAATATGAAGGTACCATTACGATATCCAATACAACCACATTAAAATATATTGCAGTAGATACAAAAGGCCATAAATCTTGCGTTTACACACAAACTTACACCATTGACAAAACAGCCCCTAAACTAGTTGCAACATACCCCAAAAATAATACTACTGGCATCTCAAGAACTAAGACTATTTCTATCAGGTTCAATGAGAATATTTTAACCAATATCAACTGGTTCAAAGTTATTGTGAAAAATAAATATGGCCAAACATGTAAAATAACTAAATTGGCTAGCGGTAATCATATATACATTAAAACAAACAGCAAAAGAAGCAGTTATTCTTATTACACTGTATACATTCCATCATCAGCAGTAAAAGATTATGCGGGTAATAATCTTGTTGAAGGTTATACTTTTAAGTTTAAAACAGGGCGATACTAACTAATTCCTTTTTATTTTTAATAGCAAGTCTAATAAACCACCATAACACACATATAGCTGAATTCCATTTCTGAAATGTATTTTAAAGACGTTTCTATTATTTTCTCATCATCATAGCTGAGTTTTTCACAAATTGCAGCTTCTCTATCTGGATCAATACCATTTTCAATTAAGTAATTTGCAAGTTCCGCAGGTTTAAAATTTGGAAGCATTATTGTGGGTTTTCCATTGTTTATAACATTTAAAATATCTTCTGAAATTCCTTTTCCATGCATGGTAATTAAATCAGCTTCATCCCACGGAATTTTAAGTTTTGCGGCGCACAATTGAACTGAACTTACTCCAGGGATAACTTCAATATTTATATCTTCTTTTAGCTTTAAAATTGGCTTTAAAATTCCTGAAAATCCAGGATCGCCAGTTGAAAGTAGTGCAACAACTTTACCATTTTTAACCTCCAAAACAGCTAATTTCATATCTTCGCCCATATTTTGAGCTTTGAGTTCTATCCCACTACGATCTGGAATTTCAAAAAGATCAAGCGCCCTCTTACTCCCCATTACTATATCAGAAGACTCAACTGCTTTTTTTGAAGCTAATGTTAAATAATCCTTAGATCCCGGCCCTATTCCTACAATATACAGCTTTGACATTTAAACCCCGTTAAAATGTATTATATTTCTTAATATGTTCACTAACTTTTAAAACTTACACTCAAAAAATCTGCAAAAATATATTATTTTCGAGTGTTTTATTTACTGAAAATGTTTAGGAACTGCAGGTATGAAATTCCATATTAATACATCTATGTTTAAATTTTATTATTTTAAAACGTGGAAATGCTTACTACAGTCATTAAAGCATTTAAGTATAAGAAATTATTATATACTGAATTCTACATAATATAAAGTACTTTATAATAAATTAAATAAAGGGGAAAGCATTGAAAAAGCATATAATACTGCTAATACTGATACTAATTTCATTATTTACATTTTGTAGCGTAGTTAGTGCTTCGAATACTTCGGATATAAATGGCAGCATTAATATATCTTCAACCTCTAATTCTTCAAATATAATAACCAGCTCTGCCTCAAAAGGTACTAGTTCTACAAATTACAAAAAAAATGAGCTTTTTGTTAAATTTAAATACAGTAGCAAATCCAGTTACAAAAAAATTTCCCAAACAATCAACCGCCAAATTGGAGCCACTGTAATAAAAGAATACAGCGAAGTAAAAGGGTTACAGCTTGTTAAAATACCATCCAATAAGTCTTTAAAGGATGCCATTGCAAAATATAAGAAAAATTCAAACGTGATTTATGCTGAACCTAATTACGCCTATGCAGCAAATTCTATTCCGGATGATACCTACTATGATTACCAATGGGGACTTTCTCAGATTAACGCATCTTCAGCATGGAATATCACAACTGGATCACGTAATGTTATAATTGCAGTAATTGATTCAGGGATTGATTTAACCCATGCCGATCTTAAGGCCAATATATGGATTAATCCCGGCGAAATAGCTGGAAACGGCATTGATGATGATAACAACGGCTATATAGATGACGTCTATGGGTGGAATTTCATTAAAAATAATAGTAATGTCACCGATGACGATGGACACGGAACCCATGTAGCAGGAATTATTGCAGGCGAGGGCAGCAACTCCAAAGGGATTACAGGAATTATGTGGAGTGCCACAATTATGCCTCTAAAATTTCTCGATAGTAAAGGGAACGGGTACGTGGATGATGCTGTATCTGCAATACGCTATGCAACTAAAATGGGAGCCAGCATAATAAGCTGTTCATGGGGAGGGAGTGAATACTCCCAAGCCCTTAAAGATGTAATTGATACTTCTTTTGCGCTTGTAGTCTGTGCTGCAGGAAATGAAGATAGTGGTACAAATGATGATGTTTCACCAGTCTATCCTGCATGTTTTACAAGCAAAAACATAATTTCTGTTGCAGCAACCGATGAAAATGATGAACTTGCATCTTTTTCAGATTATGGATTAAATTCTGTGGATGTAGCAGCTCCTGGAACCAGTATATTCAGTACACTGCCAGGATCACATTATGGATATATGCAGGGGACTTCAATGGCCGTACCTTATGTAACAGGACTTGCAGGACTCATTAAATCACTAAGGCCGGATTTAACTGCCCTTCAAATAAAATACACCATTTTAAATAACGTAGATTATATAAGTTCTTTAGCAGGGAAAGTTTTAACTGGGGGCAGAATTAACGCGTTTAAAGCTTTAACGAACATAATAACAGATTCTAAAGCCCCAAGCGTGAGCTCTAATCTAAAAGGAGGTTCATATTACCGCCCATTGAATGTAATTTTAACCTCAAGTGAGCCTGCAACTATTTATTATACACTGGATGGAAGTAATCCTACAAGAGATAGCCCTGTTTATACCGGCGTTATTATCCTTAAAACCAGCAAAATCATTAAATTCATGGCCGTTGACACGTCAGGCACATTATCATACGTTTACACCAGTAATTACAAAATTTATCGGATAGTAAAATACAGCTACAAATCAAAGATTTCACATAAGAAATGGTATAAAAAATGGTACAAACACTGGTACAAACGTTATGGAGTATGGCATTATTACTGGACTTATAAATGGACATATAAAGTATATTACACTTATAAAAAACGATACGGCAAAAAATACATCCTTACCTAACTCTTTTTTTTAATTTTGTAGTAGATATTTCCTTATTTGAGCCATACCTAATTTTTCGTTTAAGTGTATTTTAATTAATTCCACAAATGTTATCTGCTACCTCACCTCAATATTAAACTGATAAAAAGAATAAATAGAACGTGATAAAAATGCTACAAATCGGAGTAACAGGAAAGCCAAACGTTGGAAAATCCTCATTTTTTAATTCAGCAACTTTAAGTCAGGTTGAAGTTGCAAGTTATCCATTCACAACCATAGATGCAAATAAAGCAGTTGCCTATGTCACAACCAAATGTCCATGTACAGAATTAGAGATTACATGCAATCCCAGAAACTCAAAATGCGTTGAAGGGACCAGGATGATACCTGTAGAGCTTATAGACGTTGCAGGGTTAGTTCCAGGAGCTCATGAAGGACGTGGTCTTGGAAACAAATTTTTAGACGATTTAAGACAATCAGGAGCATTTATACACATAATAGACGCTTCAGGCTCAACTGATGAAGAAGGAAGACCTGTTGATGCAGGATCCCATGATCCCCTTGAAGACGTGGATTTTTTAGAGCATGAAATTACCATGTGGCTTTTTGGGATATTGAAAAAAAACTGGAGCCGGTTAGTAAGAAAAGCCCAGGCAGAAAAGGTTGATTTTGCTAGAATTATACATGATCAGTTCAGTGGAATCGGAATATCTTTAGAAGACATCCTTGAAGCAAAAAGGTCTGTCCCTGCCGAATATCATGCCTGGGAAGATGAAGACATGCAGGAATTTTTAGGTGTTCTGCTGCGTATAGCCAAACCAATGCTCATAGTCGCCAACAAGGCAGATCTACCAACTGCAGAGGAAAATGTGAAACGCTTGCAGGAAAAATATGAAAATGTAATTCCCGCATCTGCTGAATCAGAATTAGCCCTTGTAAAAGCTACTGAAGCAGGTTTAATAAAATATACTTCTGGCGATTCTGATTTTGAAATAATAGAACCTGAAAAATTAAGCGATGCCCAGAAAAAAGCTCTAAATTATATTAAAGAACATGTACTCGATAAATATGGAAGTACAGGAGTACAGGAAGCTTTAAATGCAGTGATTTTCGACCTTTTAAAGATGATCGTTGCTTTCCCTGTTGAAGACGAGCATAAAATGTGCGACGGTAAAGGAAACGTGCTTCCCGACGCTATTTTAATTAGAACAGGTTCAAAACCAAGGGATTTAGCTTACGTGATCCATACTGACATTGGTGAGAGTTTCATGCATGCTATGGATGCGAGGAGCTGTATGCGGGTGAGCAGTGACTACGAGCTTAAAAGTGGAGATATTATAAGTATTATTTGCCGGTGAAATTATTTGAAAAGAATTTAATTAATATTATATCATCAAATAAATTTTAAAAGAATATTTTGAGAAATATAAAAATTTAAATCTAACCAGACAAATATAACTGTAGTTTGTAAATGAGTTGGTTCCCATGGTCTCAAATGAGGAAATACAAAGGAAGCTTGAAGCAAAAAGGAAGGGCATAACCCTTCCAGAAGATGAAATATCTGAAGATAGCGAGCTGGATGGATTACAGCAGAGTTTTATTGTTGTAAGTTCCAATAATGTTCCAGGATATGAAATTGTTGAAACTAAAGGTTTTTGTTACGGGCTGACTGTCCGCAGTAGAGGTGTAGGCGGGCAAGTAGGTGCAGGAATACGTTCCATGTTCGGCGGGGAAATAAAAGAATACGTCAAAATGATGGAAGAATCAAGAGACGAAGCTGTGTACAGGATGATAGATCATGCGCGGCAGATGGGTGCTAACGCAGTAATAAGCGTCCGTTACGATTCCAATGAAGTTTCAAATGTAATGCAGGAAATTTTAGCATATGGAACTGCCGTAATTGTCCGTAAAAAATAA
>JAEYQZ010000268.1 GCA_023409695.1 Methanobacteriota archaeon
GCTAAATCTCTTATTTCTATATTGTGGAATAAAGAGAGCTGTATTGGGTTACCGCAGACAGCTAACCTTTCTACCTTCTCCAGATCTATATTTAAGCTTTCTAACACTTTATTTACTGAGTCAATGAGAATTTCATGGGCAGTATCTCTACCGACTTTTATGGCGAAGTGAAGGTGATCTACAACATTGGCTCCAGGTAGCGGGTGCCTGAGGGTAATGGCAGTAGAAATTACTTTCCCCTCCTCAATATTCATGGCCTGTGCTCTAATACCGCTGGTTCCAATATCTAATGCTATTCCATATCTGGTCTTCATTTGATGTACCTCAAATGTTTAAATCATTTAAAATGAGCTTTAAATATTAAAAAAATAAAAAAATTAAATAGTGTTGGTTAGTCGTATTCAGGGACGAATTCTCCAACTATATTTGAGTACTCTTTCCTGATTTCTTTCCATGTTTTCTTATCTTTTAGGATACTGTCGGCAATTTTTGGGGCGTGATACGCTTCAACACCATATACGCTCATAGGGAAAGATTCCACAAAGTCCTTTCTTACAGAACCTCCGCCGCATCCAATGGCTGGAACTTCAAGGCCGTCTTTCTCAAGTTCTTCAACTACTTTAGGGAAAGCAGTCATGGTAGTTGTCATCAGAGCTGTACCAGTCATAAATATTGGTTTGTATTCTTTTACAGCTTTTACAACCTCTTCATTAGGTACATCTCTTCCTAGATCTATTGCATTATATCCATTAGCCCTTAAAAACATCACTACTAGGTTTTTGCCTATATCGTGCGGGTCTCCTTCAGCAACAAAAGAAACCACAGTTCCTTTGGTTTCACTTTTATGGCCCAGAGCTTCTTCACTTTCTTTTAAACCTTCCATCATGGAGTCTCCAGAAAGCATTAAGTCTGGAAGGAAATAAAAACCTTTGGTATAAAGTTCGTTAACTGCATCCATTCCCTTCATTAAACCATTGTTAATTATATCCATTGGAGATGCGCCGCTTTTTAGCCCTTCCTTAACTTTGGCAATTGATTCTTCTGTATCTCCGTGGAGTACAGCCCTTGCAATTGATCTGAAAGGTTCGTCTTTAGGGAGAATAGCCTGCACATCAGGGTCATTTTCAGGTGTTATTGCTGGTCCTTCCAGTTCTACGTTATATCTAACTGCTATAAAATCCTGATCCAGTTTTGATTCTAATTCTTCAATATAATTCATCTTAACACCTCAGAGGTCATAATTTTTAGGATTAAAGTCCGGTACTTTCCTTGAATATGCCCTTATACATTCATCAATAAATTGATCCCTATCTGCAGGTAAATCTTCAAGGATTTTAAGTGCATTATCAAGTGAATCTCTTTCAAACCGTGTAAGATACATCTTATTGGAGTCAACTGCTTCATTTATTATTTTTCCTGCTTCTATTGCAGCTGCCCTTGACCTCAGGTACGTATCTTTACCATATTTAACTATGGCTTCACCTATCCTGTGGGCGTTATCGTAAGCAAGTATCAGTGCTTGAGGGTCTCTGTACTTATCTGTGAGTGTATAAAGGTCTCTTAAAACTTTTTCCTGGCCTGTTTGGAGAGCTGTGTTCATTAGGGATGCTTCATATCCTGTAGCCTGCAGCCATACTTCAGGAGTTGTTCCTCCCATTTCCTGCCTGTGATAAACTGATTCATTACTCCATACATCTGCAACTCCACAAACCAGGTTACCCATTAAATCAGAGTGGGCGCAAACAGCATTTTTACCTTCCATTGCTATTGGAACTCCACTTATTGATTTTATAATAGGATTTTCATATCCACAGTCTTTTAGTGGACCAACTGCACCACATTCAACTGCTACAAGACTCCTTGCAGCACCCATGCCCCTTGCGAGTGCGGCAACAGTATGGGAAATATCTTTATCCAGCAGCCCTCCCGCGATAAACATTGCTGTATTTGCCTGGGAACAATCTGTATCTCCACCAGGTCGGCAGTCATATTTTTTACAGATATTCACGATTCTTTTCCACATATATTCCATATCTATGCTTCCAAGAACACCTATCCCGAAAAGTATTGCTCTTATATCCCCTCTTGCAATTCCATAATCGGATAATGCTTTTCCTCCCATAGTTTCTATACAGAGATCAGAAGCCCCGTTTGCAGCACAGGCTTCCATGGATTCTTCAATTTTGTTATCGTAATCTGATCCTCTAAGTCCAAGACCTCTTTCTTCTATCCTTATATCAGCTGGTGTCTGTCTAAGAGATACTCTGATACCGTATTCGTCGTAGTATTTCTCTAAAATCTCAGCCTGGACTCTTGTGGTCTCTGCGGCCCATTCTGGATTGTTGGTTTGCTGGGAAACGTGTTCTTGCTCTAACATGAACGCAGGTAGCCCTATACCGACAGCCCTTTCACAGGCACTTTGCGCTATATTACGGCATTCTGCTATCATCTTTTCTTTTGATCCTTCAGAACCTTCTACTGGAGCTACTTTTACTTCTGGTACTACGTAACCGGCACCAAACTGCATGTTCCAACGTTGACTCACTGGAAATTTCGCACGGCCGAAAACCATTTCTTCAGGTTTTTTATACACCATTTTAGTAAATCTTTTCACATTTTTCACCACTAGTTATTCATATAATAATTCTTCATAATTATATAACGTTCAAATTGTTTATATTTTTGGAATTGGATAAAAAAATTAAAATTTATAGAATTAATGGAATAGTCAATGCATTATGGGGATATGGAAAAAATGGTAGTCAAAAATGCAATAAAAATAATAAAAAAGCTAAAAGGAGTCCTTGACGTACAAGAGCTTTCAGAGGAAGATAAAAAAGTTCTGCTTGAAATTGAATCCAGCAGGAAAGGAGATATGATACCTGTAGTCAACACCGGACTGGAAGAATGCATGAAACAAGATTTTTGCTTGACCGTACTCAAGAATACAGGATTTAGGAGTCCTCCCATACCTACTGTACTTCTTGTAACTGACAAAGGCCGAATATTGGGAAAGGAGTTAATTTCGCCACATGAAAAAGAAAAATATCAAAATAGAAAAGATGCATATTTCTTGAGCCCTGAATTTGTTATTTTTAAACCTGATGAATCAACAAGGGGCATGCAAAAAGAAAAAGAGTTTTTCCTTCTACCACCAGTACCTTTTCCAGAATTAGAAGATATTGAAGGAATATCTGATGTATTGTCATGCAGTCCTTCAACTGAAGGTGATTCCTATCTCAAGGATAAATATGGGTATCCTCAGGATCCTCACATTGCCACCATACTGGTTGGATTTTCTAGTAAAAGATAAGAAAAACTAAAAAAAGTAAAAATAGTATTTTAGGTTAGATATTAGATACTGTAAATTCGTTACGTGCTTCAATCATGGCTTTGATGTTTTCAAGAGGAGTGCCGGGAGCTAAACCACAACTTGGAGCTATTATATCTACTCCTGCTTCTAAAACTTTTTTAACTTCCTCTTTAACCTGATCAGGTGAACCCATAAATAGTGTCTCGCTTGAAGAAATGTTACCTATGATTTTTGGGACTTTATCTCCCCCACCCATGCTCATAGTTCTTCCCCCGACTCGTATGGTTTTTCCTCCACCTTTAATTGCTTCTTTTGCTCTTGCTATGTCTACTTTTTCTTCAATGCTTAGCCCATCAAAACCAGTGGCAGCCATGTCTTTTATAATCGGTTCTGTGGATCCACAAATGTGAAGAACTTTACCTGTGTTTATCTGCATTGATAAATCCTCTAGTCTTGGTTTAACCATAGTTTTAAACTGTAAAGGATCAATAAGCTCTGGGGCAGATGTTGGATCGGCAACACATATTATATCGGGACCTGCATCAGCAATAGCATTTGCATATTCAATAGATACATCAAGCGCTTCATCTAAAGCTGATTCAACTTCATTCGGACGGGTTCTCATGTATCTTACAAGTTTTTCGACACCGAGTAAATGTCCTGTAAGGGTAAAAGGACCTGTAATTCCAACGATAATCGGAAGAGTATCTCCATATTTGTCCTTTAATTTCTTGATAGCTTCCAGTACAACTGGAATTCGCCCCTTACTGAGGAAATCATCAGGCATACTTATATCGCTGCTGCTTTCAAATGGACTTTCCACAACCTGGGGAGTTCTATCTTTGCTGCCAAGATCTACTTTACATCCCATGGCTTCAGCTTCAACTGTAAGACAGAACGGAATTCTTGCGCATTCTAATCCTGCAAGTTCGTAGAGTGAACTTCCGAGTGCTGCCATTTTTTCAGGGTCACTATGTGCTTCTGGCCAAAATGCGTCTGTTTTTTCCATAGCTTCAATTGTACCGAGTTGGGTGGCACTGACTACTGGCGTAACATCGGTTTCTTCATCCCTAAGTACTGCAAGTATATTTTCTTTTAAATTCATAAAACTCACTGTACCTAATATATCATTTAAATTGTTTAAATTTTTGGGAGAGTCCTATTTACATAAAACCTTGAAAAGTATCTATTAAAACTTTTTAAAAAC
>JAEYQZ010000005.1 GCA_023409695.1 Methanobacteriota archaeon
ACACAATGTTACTCTCATTTGTTACCTTTGCAATAGTAAGTGTCCTATGGTTTATTTACGGTTACGATCTAACATTTGGTGCGGACATGTGGGGAGTAATAGGCAGCATTACAAATCCAGTATTCAATGGAGTACTTGAATCAAAATCACTGGCAACTTTGGCCCCTACAATACCAACAGGCCTTTATGCAATATTCCAGATGACATTTGCAGCTATTACAGTAGCTCTTATATCAGGTGCTATTGTTGAAAGAATGAAATTTTCAGCATGGCTTGCATTTGTACCAATCTGGCTTACAGTTGTTTATGCACCTGTAGCCCACTGGATGTGGGGCGGAGGATTCCTAGCACAACTCGGTGCTCTTGACTTTGCAGGAGGTATAGTTGTACACTTAACCAGCGGTATGGCTGCACTTGCACTCGTACTTATTCTTGGAGCAAGAAAAGATATAAGATTACTTCCACACCACTTAGGATATTCAGTAATGGGAGCAGGACTCCTATGGTTTGGTTGGTTCGGATTTAACGCTGGATCAGCATTATCTGCTGGAGATTTAGCAGTTTCTGCCATGATTGTAACCAATATCTCTGCTGCAGTAGGTATGCTTGCATGGATGCTTATGGATAAATTAAAAACAGGAAAACCCACTTTACTCGGCGCATTATCTGGTGCAATTGCAGGACTCGCATCTATAACACCTGCAGCAGGATATGTAAATATTACAGCAGCCATAATAATTGGTTTCTTTGCATCAATATTCGCATACAACGCAGTATCCTGGTTAAAACCACGCCTTGGTTACGACGATGCTTTAGATGTATTCGGTATTCATGGAATATGCGGTATCACTGGTGCACTCGCAATCGGTATATTTGCAAATCCTCTTATAAACAGCGTCACTACCGGCGGTATCCTCTTTGGAAATTTCCATTTAATTGGAGTCCAACTTTTAGCCATTGTAGTGGTTGCAGTTTACTCATTTGTACTCACTGTTGTTATTGCTAAAATAATTGACAAAATCATAGGACTTAGAGTTACTGATGATCATGAGGTACAGGGCCTTGATGTCAACCTTCATGAGGAATCCGGCTACAGATTATCTTAGGTACCTATAAATGGACAAATACCTAAATAATGAGAATATACTGGAAATAGAAGTAGTGAGTTGTGAAAAATGAAAAAGATAATCGCAATCATAAGACCTGATAAACTGGAAGCTGTGAAAAGCGCTCTTGAAGAAATCGGATGTCACGGGATGACAGTAAGAGACGTAAAAGGTCGCGGCCGACAGCTCGGTATTACAGAAAATTATAGGGGTAGGGATTACAGAATAGACCTTCTTCCAAAGACTGAAATTGAAATAGTTACGCGAGAAGAGGATGTCGAAGGCATAGTCCAGACTATAATAGAAACAGCTAAAACTGGAGATATTGGAGACGGAAAGATATTCATATCCTCAGTTGAAGAAGTTATAAGGATCAGGACTGGAGAAAGAGGAGACAAAGCAATCTAATTTGTTCAATCTTGATTTAAACTCAAACATGCTAGTGTTTGAGTATTTTCTATTTTTATTTTTAAATTAATTCTTTTTTAAAACTATTTAATAACTTTCCGAATTAATTAAAGGAAGTTATCCATTGGATATAGTAATTACTTAATTTCTAGAAACATTTATATATCTTAAAATTTAATAGTCAACCGGAAGCATGTTTCCTTATTCCGGTATAAGAGAAAAGGAAATAAAAAAAAGTAACAATGTAAAAAATTCCAAATTAAAAGAAAAATATTGATTTAAAACATATTTGTCATGATATAATATATATTATAACCCACATATCGTGAAAATTTAATTATTATGGCAAAAAAAGCGATAATATAACTAATATAATAAAATTATAGATTTTTAAGCCATATTTTTTAAGTCAAATGCTTCAATTTGTATTAAAAAAACGATGATTAATCATGACAGTCGAAATGTTTATATACAATTAAGTAGTAAGTTCTATTATCGGAAGTAGGTTTCCGTCATCCGAAGGTAGACTTAACATAGGATGGGGGTGTGAAATTATAAAACGAATATCTGGTGCAAAAATTGATAAATTTAGATTAAAAGAAGGGGCTTTTAACTATTAAAAAAAGCATTATACACATTACATTTAAAAAAACTCTCTACAAAATAAACAACAATATTGGAGGAAATAATACATGGTTCTTGATAGTGGAGATACAGCATGGATGCTTGTATCCACAGCTCTAGTAATGCTCATGACCGTTCCAGGTGTAGCATTATTCTATGGTGGTATGGCTAAACGAGAAAACGTTTTAAATACCATATTTATGTCACTTATAGCTTTTGCAATTACAAGCGTAATATGGGTATTATATGCGTTCCCATTAGCGTTTAATACAAGTATAGATCCTTGGGGGTTAATCGGTGCTCCGGCAAATCTCCTGTTCAGCGGAATAGGCGTAGATGATCTTGCAGCACTCGCACCAACAATACCTACAACAGTTTACGCAGCGTTCCAGATGACTTTTGCTGCAATTACAGTAGCTCTTATATCTGGTGCTGTAGTTGGAAGAATGAAAGCATCCGCATGGATAGTCTTCTCAGTAGTATGGGTATCTTTAATATATGTCCCAATTGCCCACTGGGTATGGGGTGGAGGATTCCTGGCTTCATTGGGTGCTCTTGACTTTGCAGGAGGTACCGTTGTACACATAAATTCAGGGGTTGCTGGTTTAGCTTTAGCACTTCTCCTTGGAAAAAGAAAAGATATCGCATTACTACCACACCACTTAGGTTACTCCGTAATTGGTGCAGCACTTCTCTGGTTCGGTTGGTTTGGATTCAATGCAGGATCTGCATTAACAGCAGGCGGTCTAGCAGGATCTGCATTCATTGTAACTAACACCGCTACTGCAGCAGCAATGATCTCATGGGTAGCAATAGACATAATAAAAACCGGAAAACCAACCATTCTCGGCGCAGTTTCTGGTGCTGTAGCTGGTTTAGTAGCCATAACTCCAGCAGCAGGTTTTGTAACCGTACAGGCTGCAATAGTTATCGGGCTTGTAACCTCAGTAATCTCATACTTCGCAATATCCTGGTTAAAACCACGCCTTGGTTACGACGATGCTTTAGACGTATTCGGTATTCACGGTATCTCTGGTGCATGGGGGGCTATTGCAACAGGATTATTCGCAGCACCATTCATAAATTCATTAGGAACTGGTGTTTTCTACGGGAATCCGGGACAGTTACTTACCCAAATAATAGCCATAGTTGTAGTCGCAGCCTACTCATTCATAGGTACCTTAATTATAGGTAAATTAATAGACATGACTATAGGTCTAAGAGTAGACGAAAAAACTGAAATCGAAGGCCTTGATACCAACTTACACGAAGAATCTGGTTACAGGATATAAATAAAATGGATGTGATTAAATGAAAGAAATAATTGCAATAATAAGACCAGAAAAATTAGAAAATGTAAAATCTGCACTCGAATCAATTGAATGCAGAGGATTAACAGTTGTAGATGTGAAAGGTCGCGGCCGACAGCTCGGTGTTACAGAAAGCTACAGAGGCAGTGATTACAGAATAGATCTCCTGCCAAAAACAAGGCTTGAAATTATCGTAAAAGACGAAGAAGTGGACGAAGTTGTTGACATCATAGTTAAAACAGCCCAAACTGGAGACATTGGAGATGGGAAAATTTTCATATCACCAGTTGAAGATGTCGTAAGGATCAGGACTGGAGAAAGAGGGCAAAAAGCCGTTTAAATATTTAAACTGTTTTAACCCTACTTTCTAACTTTTACCCCACATTTTTTTTACATTTTTTTATCTATTAAAGTTAAAAAGACCATTAATTTTACAAACACGTACCGTATTTTGACAAATAGTAATTAAAGCAGTAAAATGTAGCCAAATAAATTATAATCAAATTCTTGGCGGAATTTCTATGTACGAGGAAATAATACCCAATCTGTACATGATTAAGACAGGCAAACCTAGTTGCACCTCATATCTGATTTTAGGAACTAAACTAAATGTTTTGATTGATTCAGGGATAAATCAAAATTATGGAATCCTAAAGAAAGATTTAAAAGAAGTAGGGATTAACATAATGGATTTAAATCTGGTTATAAATACCCATGAACACGTGGATCATTTTGGCGCTAATCGGTACCTCCAGAATAAAGTACCAATTATAACTCACCGCTATGCAGCCACCAAGATTATATCCGCGGACGATGAAGTACTGCTTTGCCGCGCTTATGGGCATAATCCTAAAGGATATCACGTACATTTCTGGCTAGAAAATATGAATGTAATAGATCTGGGAGATTGGTTTTTAAAAATATTTCATACTCCAGGACATACATCAGGATCTATATGCATCTATGAGCCCCGTAAAAAAATCTTAATATCAGGAGATACAGTATTTGCCAAAGGTACAATCTCAGATATATCTAGCTCAGGAAGCTATGGGGAATACATTAATTCGCTGGCCAGATTAAATACCATGAAAATTGATTTATTGTTACCAGGACATGGTGCCATATCTAAAAATGTAGAAAAAGACATTAAAAAAGCTATAGATAACGCTAAAATGAAACATGAAGAATTTTTAAAGAAAAAAGACGTGGGATAAAAATTATTTAACGTTATGCTTTACTTTTTTATATTATTAATTATTAAATTACAGGTGATTTCCATGATAAAAATCCTAGTCTTAGGAGCTTCCGGTTCTGGAAAAACCACAGCCTTGAAGCATATAAACAACGATGAAAATATATTGATTTTGTCATTTGACTATGGGAAAGCAACTATTGGTAAAGATACAACTTACCTTTTCAGTTCTCCAGGTATAGAAGGATTCAAATTTATAAATGATATAATCTCCCCAGATGTCAATGGAGTTATAATATTTATAGATAATTCCATAGGCGCTACTGAAACAGATGAAGAAATAATCAATTTTATAAGTAATAAACAAATTCCATATGTTATATTTGCAAATAAACAGGATTTAAACAATTCTAAATTAAAGACTAATTCTGACGCGATGATTATACCTACAATTGCAGCAGAAGGAATTGGAATAAATGACGGCCTGAGAATGCTGCTTAAATTAGCAGGAAATACTATAAAACATGGTACCAACCAAGAAAAAGGATACAACAGCGTAACTAACTCAAAAAACAGTGAAAATATAAAACCCAAAAGGGAATTCAAAGACATTATCAGAGATATTAAATCAGCACGTGAAAAAGAACCACAAAAACCAGATTTCAAAGAGATAGTTAAAAAAATTAAACCTTTTAATAATAAAGATGTTGAAAAAGCAGAAATTTGCAAATTAAAATTAACAATGCACCCCATAGAACTTGATAATGTAAAAAAAGCATTAGAAGGCTTTGGATTCTCCAATATAACTATAACTGAAGTTGGTTATCTTAACAATGAGTCTATCATCAAAGAAACATACAGAGCAAGCAGATATAATATAAATATTCCTCAAAAAGTACAGCTCAGCATGATAATGAAACGAGAAGATGTTAAATATGTAATTCAAGCTGTAGAACCTATTAAAACAGAAGATATCATCGATGATATATTTATATCCCCTGTAGAAAATGTAATAAGAATTAGAACTGAAGAAAAAGGTGAAGAAGCAATTGAATAATGTTTAGATTAAAATATACAATCTGATTTATTTAATATTTAAAAAAATAAGAAGGGTAAAATAATTTACCATCCTCTTGTCTGAAGTCTTTCTTCTTCTGGAATTTGGCCCATTTCAAGACCAGGCATAGCTTTTCCAAGCCCTTTTGAAACTTTGGCTATGACTTCAGCGTCTTCATAATTGGCTGTTGCTTCAGTAACTGCTTTTGCAACTAATTCAGGGTTTTCTGATTTAAATATTCCAGATCCAACGAAAACACCGTCTGCTCCAAGCTGCATCATAAGTGCAGCGTCTGCAGGTGTTGCAACTCCACCAGCTGCGAAGTTTACAACAGGTAATTTTCCAAGTTCAGCAGTTTGTTTTACAAGTTCATAAGGAGCTTCAAGTTCTCTTGCAACTCCCCAGAGTTCTTCTTCAGTTTTGTTTCTGATTTCCCTTATGGTTCCCTGTATCATTCTCATGTGTCTTACAGCTTCAACCACGTTACCTGTACCTGCTTCACCTTTTGTCCTTATCATAGCTGCTCCTTCATCTATTCTTCTTAGTGCTTCACCAAGATTTCTTGCCCCGCAAACAAAAGGAATTGTAAATTTCTTTTTATCAACATGATATTTTTCATCGGCAGGTGTTAGAACTTCACTTTCGTCAATCATATCTACACCAAGGGATTCTAATACCTGTGCTTCAACAAAGTGGCCTATTCTAACTTTTGCCATAACTGGTATTGAAACTGCGTCCATTATTTCAATAACCTTTGAAGGATCTGCCATCCTAGCGACTCCGCCTGCAGCTCTTATATCTGCTGGAACTTTTTCAAGAGCCATTACTGCTACTGCACCTGCATTTTCTGCAATTTCAGCTTGTTCAGCGTTTACGACGTCCATTATGACTCCGCCTTTGGTCATTTTTGCAAATCCTTTCTTTAAAACTTCTGTTCCATGTAACATCAAATTCCTCCAAATGATTTTGTTAAATTAAATTTTATTCCTAAATATCTTGGTCGAAAACGTTTGTTATACTCAAACATTATGTATTTAGGTTAACATTATATAACAATTGTTATATTATAAATCTTTTTATAGATTATCTATTAATTTGATTTCAAAGATTAAATAGTTTAACAGCACCATTTTCAGATACATGAAAAATGGTGAGGATAGGGTACAATATATACAAAGGTCATGATCATTAATAGTGGACATATTTTTAAAGTTCATTATATTAGTTCGTTATAAGATCAGAGTTTGTATTTAAGTAAAATGCTAAAAGTAGAATAGATTCATAATTGTACTAACCCAATCAGAAAAAGAATAGCTTTTTCAAAGTTTAATTTTTCTTTTTTTGCTTAACAATTGATAAATTAGTATTATAAATTTGTTATAATTAGAGTGTAAAAATTAAAAATTTTTTCAACTGTCAAAAATTTTAATTTTTGACGTCACAAAATTCTACGAATTTTGCCGACTTCGTTATAGTTCTGTTTAACGAAATAAGATCACGTATTAAATCACTATTTCGTAGGATTTACAAACACAATTCTGCGAATTTTTAGAAAAATAAACATTTTTCATAACTTAAATAACTATAATCAGTATCTGTAAATTGAGTAAATCGATTGAAAATAAAAGTTATTTCTATGAAATTAATGGTAAATTATTATTTAGAAAAAATAATAATTAATTAATGTGATTTATTATGAGTAAAAATAATAAAACCCATATAAATGAGTCTTTATCTCAATCAAAGGATAAATTTAAGGAACTATTTAGTAAATCACCCATAGGTACCCTTTTGTATGACAAAAATGGCCAATTGATCGAAGTTAACCAGTCCTCATTACAAATTACCGGTATTCCATCAATAGAAGCTTTTAAACAGATTAACCTATTTGATAATCTGCATATAAAGCTTAGGAAAGAAGAATTAATTAAGAATGGATATATCAAATTTCAGGCATCTTTTGATTTAGAGAAAGTTAAACACGCTGATTTTTATCATTCCACTAAAAAAGACATTTCATTTTTTGATTATAATGTCTCTACTACTGATTCTGGGTTTTTATTACAAATTCAAGATATTACCGAACATAAACAAATGGAAGAAGATTTGAAAGCAGCTTATGGCCGTCTTGAAGAGCAGGTTGAGGAGCGTACTGTGGAATTAAAAGGAGTTTATGAATCCTTACAAGAAAATGAGGAACGATTAAGTCTAGCGCAGAAGGCTGCAAATATTGGTATATTTGAGGAAAATTTTCAAACAGGCGCAATCTTCTGGATACCTGAATTAGAAGCCTTACATGGTCTACAACCCGGTGAATTCCCTGGAACAAGGGATGATTGGAAAAAATTTGTTCATCCAGATGACCCTACAAAAGTTTTACAGGTTATTAAGCATGCTTTTGAAACAGGAAAATCAGTAGAAGGTGAATGGCGAGTTATATGGCCAGATGGTAGTGTACATTGGTTGGCAGGGCGCTGGCAAGTTTTCAAGGACGCTGAAGGTAATCTTTTGAAGATGATTAGTGCAATTATCGATGTAACTAAGCGAAAAAGAGCTGAAGAAGCTTTAAAAGAAAGTGAGGAAAGATTTGATCTAGCAGTTAAAGCAGCTCAGGAAGGTATATGGGACTGGAATATAGAAACAGATGAAGTATGGCATTCTCATCGTTATAATGAAATGCTAGGTTATTCCGATGATGAAATGGGAAACCATATAAGTGCTTGGTTACATTTACTTCACCCTGATGATAAAAAAAGAACACTTCAATTAGTAGATGCAGTTATGAGAGGCGAACGAAACTATGAAATCGAGTTTAGACTCCAGCATAAAGATGGACATTACCTTAATATTCTCTCCAGGGGTTTTCCTGTCAAGAGGGATTCAGATGGAAAGATTGTCAGGATTGTTGGTACGCATTTTGATCTTACAGAACTTAAAAAAACAGAAGAGAAATTACAAAAAACCGTACATGATTTAGAACGTTCCAATGAAGAATTAGAGCAGTTTGCATATGTTACATCCCATGATTTGCAGGAACCCCTCAGGACAATTGCCAGTTATACTCAGCTTTTAGAGCGCCGTTATAAAGATAAATTGGATAGCAGTGCTGATGAGTTCATGGACTATATTGTGGATGCTACAAAACGGATGCGAAGCCTAATTAAAGACTTATTGGAATACTCAAAAGTTACATCCAAAGGAGAAGAGTCTAAATTAGTTAGTACAAAAGGAATTGTTAAAGATATAATTTCAGACTATCAAGTTACCATTAAAGAGACTAATGTGGAAATAACTTGTAATGAATTACCTGATGTGTACTCGGATAAAAGGTTATTAACCCAAGTATTCCAGAATCTTATAGGAAATGCAATTAAATACAGAAAACCAGAAGAGCC
>JAEYQZ010000094.1 GCA_023409695.1 Methanobacteriota archaeon
TCAGCCCCGTTCAGGACTTTTTTAGGTATAACTTCGCCATCTTTTTTCAGATATTTTAAAATAGAATTAAGGACTGGGACCTGTTCTTCATCAATTAAGGCAGTATCTAACATTTCACAGATGATTAAATCTGCTTTTTGTGGAAAAATAACATCTATTGCATCTTTGTTTATCATTAAAACATTATCAAAATCTTTAAGGTTTGATTCTGCATATTTTGCGGCGGTATGATCTATTTCAACAGCATAAATAAAATCAGAGTAAGGAGATGCTATAATGGAAAGTATTCCGCATCCAGCACCTATATCGTATACAGTGCCGTTAGCTTTTTCTTTTATTGCTTCTTGAAAGGCAAATACTCTTTCTTTATCAGATAAAAGATTGAGATGATACGGTGTTGTGCGAATTTTAGTTTTAATTAGTGGTTCAAATTCATTAAGGTGCACATTTTTCACCTGATGTAAAATAAGTGATATTTAAATATTTAAAAATAATAAGTGGTTCTTATCGTGACTGGTCGAACATTAGCCACGATAAGCAATTGCGTTGTTAATTAAATAAATTTATTAATTAAGGTGATATTGGGTTGCTTGCGCCAGCTTTTTCGAGGTCAACAGTTTTTCCAACTGCTGTACTGGTAAGACGTACGTGTTCTACACCTTTGAGTCTCATGATTTTTTCTGAAAGTGTACGGATGTATTTAACGTCTCCTTTAACAACTATAACTTCAAGACAGTGTTTGTCTGTCATGTGTACGTGCATAACTGCGTTTATGAAATCTTTGTAATCATGCTGAATTTCAGTAAGGTCTTCCATTACTCCAGTGTAGTGGTGGTCGTATATTACAGCAATTATTCCTATACGTTCTCCTTCCATTTCATTCATCCACTGGTACCTTACGATATAATCTTTAAGAGCATCTCTGATACCTTTTGACCTGGATTGGTATCCCCTATCTTTTAATACTCCATCAAATTCATTTAACAATTTTTTTGGCAACGACATACTAATTCTCATCACAATTCTCCCTCCATTATTACGTTATTATTATCATAACATTTTATAGTATTTAAATGTTGTTATTGCACAACAATATTGTGCAAGGTCAACAATATTCATGCATATTTTAAACACGAATTATATGATATAATACTATTTGATTACTATATTACTATTTAAACTTTGTCCTTGAAGAGCAATATTGCTCTAAGAGAACAATGATGTAATTACTTTTTTTGAAATTTGTAATATAAAATAGCTTATGTAATACAAAAATAAGTACTTATCTCCTAATTTTTTCAATACTCATATAACTTTAAAAGATCAATTATTAATTGTAATGGATAATCAGGAGGGATAGGATGGAAGTTAGGGAAGCGATGAATAAAGGCATAATATCAATTGACCCAAATACAAAGCCAATTGATGCATTTGAAAAGATGTACAAAGAAGGAGTAAGACGACTTTTTGTTATGGATGAAGCTGAAAATCCCGTGGGTGTAATATCTTATCTTGATCTTGTAGGCATGCTTGGAGCTTTTAGGCCACGTACAACAGTATCTGATAATCTAAAGATTGAGGATATAATGTCAAAAGATATTATAACGATATCTGCAGAAGATAAAATTGAAGATGCTGCAAATTTGATGTTAAGAGCAGATATATCTGGACTGTTGGTCCTTGAAAATGAAAAACCAGTGGGAGTAATCACAAAAACAGATATCTGTAGGTTGGTAGCAGCTGAAATTTTAGTGCCAGAATATTAGACTTATCTCAAAACTTTTTAGACATTAAATTGACTGTTGCACTAAGATTTTCAATTAAATTTTTATTTATTAAATTTTTAATTTTGAAAATTCTATTAAATTTTTTATTTAAGGTCTTGAAATTACTGTAAAACGAAATTTGTTTTTATAATTTTAAAATAAGTTAATTTCAACTAGATATAATGAATATAAAAAGAACTCAGCTTAAAATTTTAAATTTTAATCTTCAATATTAAAAAAGTGCATCTGCCGGGATTTGAACCCGGGTCGTAGGCTTGGAAGGCCCAAGTCCTAACCAGACTAGACTACAGATGCAATGCGGCGTCCGGGATTTGAACCCGGGTCACTGGCGTGGCAGGCCAGAGTCTTAACCAGACTGGACTAACGTCGCATACCAGCATACCATCCTTTTTGGGTTCATCCTATATAAACTTTTAGGTTTTGGATAAGGTCAAATGTCTAATTTCCTTAAAATTAGACGTGTTGAATAATTTCTTTGTTAATATTAATATGTTTTTATATCCATTTTTTCCTTCTAAAGTAAGCCAGCATAAATAACGCAACTATCACCATTATTACTAAAACAGAAGGATATCCTAATGGTTCCCTGAGTTCTGGCATATTATTAAAATTCATCCCATAAAGACCCACAATGAACGTTAAAGGTACAAATACAGTAGATATTACTGTTAAAACTCTCACTATCTCATTCAATTTGTTACTTGTGCTTGACAGGTAGATATCCAGTATTTCTGAAGTTCTATCTCTTAAAGATTCTAACATCTCATATATCTGCAGTGAGTGATCATGGACATCTCTGAGGTAATAATCGGTTGATTCATCAATTTGGAAGTATTCCGTTGATTCAAGGGTACTCAGCATTTCCTGGAGCGGCCGCATTGTCTTTCGAAGGGTTATAATGTCCATCTTAATGCTGTGGATTCTCTTAAGAACTTTGGGACTGGTATTTTCTATTAAATTATATTCTATACGCTCTATATTATCTTCCATATTTTCCAGATCTAAAAAGTAACTATCAATAATTGTGTCTATTATAGAATACAATAGATAGTCAGATCCCCTGCTATTTATCTGGTTCTCTTTTATTTTTATTCTTTTAATGAGTGCATTGAATATAGATTCATTATCATCTTGGAAAGAAATTACAAGATTTTTTGCTAGGATTAAGCTGATCTGTTTTGTGATCATTCTGTCATTTTCGCTGACATCAAATAATTTCAAAACAATGTAAAGATAATCCTTGTAATCTTCTACTTTTGGGCGCTGGTTTGTGTTTAATATATCTTCAAGTACCAGTGGATGTAAATTAAAGCATTTACCTATCTTTTTTAAATTTTTTACATTTTTAAGACCGTTAATTTTTATCCATTTTACTGTATCTTTATTTGTAAACTTGGGGCATTCTTCTATTGTTTCTTCGTTGAAAGTGTCCTTATTATATTCAATAAAGGTTATTTTGGTAGGCATATTTCCTGCACCAGTGTAAACAAGTGATCCTGGAGGAAGCCCTGCTTTTTTTGACCGTGGTTTCAAATTTAGCATGTTTTCACATTTTTAATATTTAATAAATAATACGTTTGATCCATTCTTCGCATAAACATATGACGGTTAATTATGAAACAGGTTGAATTTTTCATTTTTTATTAATTCAATTAAAACTTGGTGAGTTTATGGAAATATTTTTAGTAGAACTAATCATTATTTTAATAATTTCGTTACTTATAGTAATAAAATCAGCGGACATCTTTGTCGATAACCTGGTAGAAGTTGGTGCTTTACTTGGGATATCTCAAATAATACTGGGTGTTACAGCGTCGGCCATTGGAACTTCGCTGCCAGAATTTGGTTCTGCTATGATAGCTACTTTAAGTGGTAGTGTGGATATAGGAGTTGGAACTGTAATTGGATCAAATATATGGAACATTGCAGGGATATTGGGTATAACTGCAGCTTTTACAGGAGTTATAAAATCAGATACTAAAGGACTTAAAAGGGATGGAGCAGTTACACTTGCCACAGCGCTTATATTAATGTTTTTCATGTTCTTTGGGGATATTGGGAAAATAGCAGCTATAATAATGATAGTTGTATATGTATTTTACTTGAGAAGTTTAATAAAAGCCCAGAAAGAAGATACTGAAAATAATAAGCTTGAAATTGAAAAAAAATCTGAAATTGGAAACCCTAATGAAAATGCAAGGTCAAAACTTAAGTCGATTAGTCCTAAGACTATAATATGGACATTAATTGGATTTGCAGGATTGATCATAGGGTGCAGGTTATTAGTTTATAGTGGAACAGGAATAGGGAAAATTTTAGGTATCCCTGAAATGATAATGGGCCTATTTGTACTTGCCATTGGAACAAGTATCCCTGAACTTGTGGTCACGTTCTCTTCGGCCATGAAAGGTTTACATGATTTGTCAATAGGAACTGTTCTTGGAAGTAACACATTTAACATACTGATAGGAATTGGAGTACCAGCCCTTATTTTGAATGTTCCTGTAGATCATACTTCACTTATCTTCGATGCTCCCGTAATGATTTTTGTTACAGTACTGTTGATACTGCTTATAAAAAGAGATATGAAACTTTCAAGGATAGATGGGTTAATTTTGATGGCTACCTATATAGCTTATGCAGTAATAAGAATATTTGTATTCGGGTGATAATATGTATGAAAAAGTATTGGTTACAAGTACTGGGGAATATTTGGATGAGATAATTGAGCATACTCTTGATTTAATACATGGAAGACCGATGGAAGTTATTGGCCTTTATGTGGCAGATACATCTGCTCCTTTTTTAACTCCACGTAAAGTTAAAGAAATGATGGTTGCTGAACTGAAGAACCAAGGAAAAGAAATTTTAGAAAGTATGGGGCAGGAATTCAAAAAGACAGGTACCATAAGTTTCAAGCCGATCCTAATTGAAGGAGATCCTGCAGAAAAGATCATTGAAACCGCTGAGGAAGAAAATGTAGATGTAATAATTATGGGGACTGGAAAAAGCAAAATAGATAAGCACCTGCTGGGTAGTGTATCTGAAAAAGTTGTCCACTCAGCTCCATGCACTGTACTTTTAATAAGATCAAAATATAAGCCTTTAGAACAAATTAAATAACTATTTAAAAAATAAATAAATTATTTTTTTATTTTTACACTTATTTTTCAAGAGATTCTTCAATTAAGTTTAGGTCTATATTGTCTTCAACGATTTGAGCGAGCCTATCAATTGAATACTTCTTTAAATTTTCAAAATTGTCTTCACTAAAACCTAGCATATCAAGACCTTTTTGAGTCCTTAAATAATCTGTAAAGAATCTTCTAAATGTGAAATTGTGGAATATTCCATGTAAATAAGTACCCGCAGTATAACCATTCACTGCACCGTCATACCTCGATGATGGATGATTTCCGCACCCTTTAATAACCTTGGATAATGGTTTGGATTCTCCAAGAATGGTAAGACCTTCATGTAGTTCATATCCGTTTACAGAATCTCCTTTTATCCCTTTAAAAATCCCATTTCCAAGTATACTCACTTTACTCTGGGTAACAATTTTGTCAATTCTATCAAATCTAGTTTTAGCATCTAAAATACCGATTCCTTTAACACTGCCGAACCTGGATTCTTTAAATGATTCATCAATTATCTCTTTTCCAAGCATCTGATATCCGCCACATATCCCAAAAATAGGTATTTCCTTTGATAAAATAGCAATTTCATCGGTAAAACCGGCTTCATTTAAAGCTACCATATCATTAACGGTGTTTCTTGTCCCTGGGAGTATCAGGGCATCTACATTCCCTATTTCGTCACCCATTTCTATTAATTTTATACCAACATCTGGTTCGTACTCAATGGGGTCTATATCTGTAAAATTAGAGATCCTTGGAAGACGCATTACTCCGACAGTTATTTTCTCATTTTTACTGTATTTTCGTTCTGATAATGATGCAGAATCTTCTTCTGGAAGTTTTAAGCTTTCATCATATGGTAAAACTCCAAGCACAGGAGCCCCTACAATTTCTTCAATTTGGCGAATTCCTGGAATTAAAATGTCCAGATTACCTCTGAATTTGTTAATAATTATTCCTTTTATCCTTTTCCTGTCTTTTTCAGGAAGTAGAGCAAATGTACCTGCAATGGATGCAAAAACTCCTCCTCTATCGATATCTGCAACTAATATGACATCTGCATCTGCAATTTCTGCTATTTTCATGTTTGCAAGGTCTTTGTCCTGCATATTTATTTCTGCAGGAGAACCTGCACCTTCTATTACTATTACGTCATATTTTTCCTTTAAAGTATCTAATGAGGTTTTTATAGCTTTTAAAGCGTTTTCTCTAAAGGAATTTTGGTAATCATAGAAATTCATATCATTTACAGGCTTTCCGTGTACTATTACCTGTGATATGAAATCTTCCTTTGGTTTAAGGAGAATTGGGTTCATGTGGTACGAAGGTTCAACTCCGGCAGCTTCGGCCTGTAAGACCTGTGCAATTGCTATTTCTGCATTTTCATGGGTTGTATATGAATTAAGTGACATGTTTTGAGATTTAAACGGTGCAACGTTGTACCCTCTCTTTGAAAATATTCTACAAAGTGCAGCTACAACAACACTTTTTCCAGCATTTGATGAAGTTCCCTGTACCATTATGCATTTGGTTTTATCAGAACGCAAAATTCAGCCTCCGTGTAACGATATGAAATTTTATATTCTACCTTTAATTTTGAAGTTAATTGTAGGTATTTCAAAATTGTTTCAATATTGTTTTCAATTTATATAAAATTTTAAAATTAATTTGAAATAATTTTATTATGCTTTAATTCTAAAAATAGTAATAATTATAATATTGAAAATAAAAGCTTTGAAGTTTTAAAGAAATTTAAACTTTAACGCGTCAAAAAATTGATTTGAGGGGGGATAACTATGATGAGTAAAAAAATTGACGTGCCTAAAACCGTATCTAAGACTGAAAGTGCCTTTTTTGATGAGCTTAAAAATTTTAAAGGGGAAGAGGCCACTATTATACTTTTAAATGGCAGTTCAGTACATGCAAAAATACTTGCTATTGAATTCAAAAACTTAAATTTTATTGTAGAGTATGCCGACGGTATTAAAGAAATGATAAGCGGTAGAGCAATACAAAGCGTAAGATTAGGAACTAAAATTGAGAAAGAATAATAAGTAACACGATTTATTAGATGAAATGACATAACTCTTTTTTTAGATATTAATTTCAGTGCATTGCAAAAGAGTTATATAGTGTGACTCCTAATTGATTATTCCATTTATAACTAAGAATGGGAATACCTATTCAAATAAGTAAGCAGGTAAATAAACTCATTTCTCAGTTTATTCTGCATTTATTCTAAAATGTATAGTTAACTTTTAGAAAAATTTTTGAATAATGTGTCTTATTTTAATTAATGTTAAAATTTGTTTTGAGGAAAGCTTGTAAATTATAGAAACTGATTTCAACAATTATAAATATGAAATCAGTCATAAAATTATTCCAAAAAGAATTTAAAATAATTAATTGGTTAAAGTTAAAGTGAAATTTTTTTAAATCCATGAAACGAAAAGTAGATATTTATATATAACAATATTATATATCAATAAAGTTAATATTCCATAAAGTTATTATAAATAAAAATGTTGATTTTTTAAATATAAAATGAAAATAGGAGGTTGTCATGAATCATGGCAAATCTAAATTCAGACTCAAGTTCAAATTCATTCAATTTAAGAACTTATAAGACATCAGAGGAAATTAAAGTCCCTGAAAAGATCATTGATCAAATCATAGGTCAAGAAGAAGCAGTTGAGACTATTAAGAAAGCTGCAAAACAGAGAAGAAATGTTCTTTTAATTGGGGAACCTGGAATTGGTAAATCCATGCTCGCAAAGGGAATGGCAGAATTGTTACCTCCAGAAGAACTTCAAGATATCCTGGTTTATCCAAATATTGAAGATAATCATAACCCTTTAATTGGAACTATGCCTGCTGGTGAAGGTAAAAAAATAGTTACAAACTACAAAGCCAAAGCAAAATCCCAGGAAGAAAGGAAGAACATGTTCACAATGATCATAATCTCCTTTATATTAATCGTGGGATTTGTAGTAGGTCAGTTTTTCATGGCTTTAATAGCAGCAGCAATTGTTTTTGTTGCACTTCTGCAAATAAAACCTAGAACTACAGTTATGATTCCTAAGCTTCTTGTAAGCAATGAAAACAACATTACTGCTCCTTTCATTGATGCAACAGGTGCACATGCAGGGGCCCTTTTAGGTGATGTAAGGCACGACCCATATCAATCAGGGGGATTAGGAACTCCTGCACATGAACGTGTCGAAGCTGGAATGATTCACAAAGCCAGCAAAGGTGTTCTCTACGTGGATGAAATTGGAACTATGCATATGAAAACTCAACAAGAGTTACTGACTGCTATGCAGGAAAAGAAATACTCAATAACTGGACAAAGTGAAACAAGCAGTGGTGCGATGGTAAGATCCCAGGCAGTTCCATGTGACTTTGTACTTGTAGCATCTGGAAACCTAAAAGTACTTGAAGGAATGCATATTGCACTCCGGTCAAGGATACGTGGATATGGTTACGAAGTCTTTATGAAAGATTCAATGCCAGACACACCTGAAAATAGGGATAAATTGGTTCAATTTGTAGCTCAAGAAGTTGAAAAAGATGGTAGGATACCTCACTTTAGTAGAGAAGCAGTTGCTGAGATTATAAGGGAAGCTCAAAGAAGAGCTGGTAAAAAAGATACACTTACTCTACGATTAAGAGATTTAGGTGGTCTTGTACGGGCTGCGGGTGATATTGCAAAAGGAGAAGGTGCAGAGCATGTCACTTTAGATCATGTACTGGATGCCAAAAAACTTGCAAGGACACTTGAACAGCAAATCGCAGATCGTTACATTGGCCAGAAAAAACAATACGAAACTTTTGCATCTGAAGGTGGAAAAATAGGTACTGTAAATGGTCTTGCAATAATTGGAGACAGAAGCGGTATAATTCTTCCAATAGTTGCTGAAGCTGCTCCTGCTCAAAGTAAATCTGAAGGTAAGATCATTGCAACAGGTAAACTTGGTGAAATTGCTAAAGAAGCTGTTCAAAATGTCAGTGCTTTAATTAAAAAGCATACTGGAACAGATATATCAAGCTATGATATACACATACAGTTCCTGCAGTCTTATGAAGGTGTTGAAGGGGACAGTGCAAGTGTTTCAGTAGCTACAGCAGTAATTTCATCTCTGGAAAACATTCCTGTAGATCAGTCAGTTGCACTCACTGGTTCTTTAAGTGTCCGAGGAGATGTTCTTCCTGTAGGTGGAGTGACTGGTAAAATTGAAGCTGCAGCAGAATCAGGAATTAAAAAGGTATTGATACCTAAATCAAATATGAACGATGTTTTGATTGAGGAAAGATACAGAAGTAAAATTGAAATAATTCCTGTAGAAACCATGAGCGATGTACTGGAACATGCATTAATTGGAAAGGATAAGAAAGGTCTTCTTGACAGAATGCAGAAAATCACTAATATGGTACCTAATATCGGTTTACAAAAACCAACAACTCATTAAATTGAATCTTGAAAGGAATTCTCCTTTCATTTATTTTTAAATTTAAAATAATCTTTATTTTAAATGGATTAATTTATAAATATCATAAGTATAGTAGGAAAAATTATTGTTATGCTAATTTTTATTCATAATTTTAATATTTACCTTAATTAAATACTAATAGAAAATGAAGGAACGATAAAGATGGAAAAATTAAAATTTTTTGACTTAGATCTCTCAGACGAGATCAAACGAGCCATTGCAGATATGGGATTTGAAGAAGCAACCCCAATTCAATCGCTTGCGATTCCATATATATTAGATGGAAAAGATGTTATAGGACAGGCCCAAACAGGGACTGGAAAAACAGCAGCATTTGGAATTCCCGCTTTAGAAATGGTAGATCCAGATGATAAAAGTTTACAGGCTGTAATTTTATGTCCTACAAGGGAACTTGCAATTCAAGTAGCAGAAGAAATCAGAAAGCTCTCAAAATACATGAAAAAACTCAATGTACTGCCAATTTATGGTGGTCAGCCAATTGAAAGGCAGCTTAAATCCCTTAAAAAAGGTGTACAGATTATTATTGGTACTCCTGGGCGTGTAATGGATCATATGAGACGTGGAACTTTAAAAATGAACAAAGTTAAAATTATGGTTCTTGATGAAGCAGATGAAATGCTTGATATGGGATTTAGGGAAGATATAGAAACTGTTTTACAGGATATGCCTGAAGAAAGACAAACTCTCCTTTTCTCTGCAACAATGTCTAAAGCAATTTTGAATTTAACCAAAAGATATCAGACTAATCCTGAATTTTTAAAGGTCATTCACCAGCAGATGACGGTTCCTGAAATTCAGCAGATATACTTCGAAGTTAAAGAGAAAATGAAATTAGAACTTTTATCACGTTTAATAGACATATACAACCCTCAACTATCTCTGGTATTTTGTAATACCAAAAGAAGGGTTGACACTCTTGTAACTCACCTTCAAGTAAGGGGATATCTTGCAGATGGACTCCACGGAGATATGACTCAGGGACAGAGGGACAGAGTTATGTCAAAATTCAGATCAGGCCAGATAGAAATTTTAGTTGCAACAGATGTTGCAGCCCGTGGAATTGACGTAGGTGACGTAGAAGCTGTATTTAACTATGATGTGCCTAACGATGACGAGTATTATGTACACAGAATAGGTAGAACAGGTCGTGCCGGTAAATCAGGCCGTGCTTTCACATTTGCTTCAGGTAGGGAGATTTACCAACTTAGAGATATACAAAAGTTCACCAAAACAAAAATTGAACAGCACAGAATCCCATCCTTAAGTGACGTCAAAAAAATCAAGACAAGCATGTTCTTAGATGATATAAAACATGTTATAAACACAGAAAATCTAGATGATTACACTACAAAAATTGAAAGATTAATTAAAGAAGATTATACCTCTATTGAAATAGCTGCTGCTCTTCTAAAAATGATAATGACTAAAAAAGACCAGAAAGAATCTGGAGATGAAGGCTTTGGAGATACTGGTGCAAGTCCTGGAATGGTAAGGTTCTTTATCAATGTGGGACGTAAACAGAGGGTAAAAGCAAAAGATATAGTTAGGGGCATTGCAGAAGAAACAGGACTTTCAAGCAAGATAATTGGCAAAATAGATGTTTTTGACAAATTCTCATTTGTTGAAATTCCAGAGGAAAATGCAAACGAAGTCTTATCCATAATGAGCAGATGTAAAATAAAAGGTAAGTCTGCAAATATGGAGCCTGCAAATAAAAAGTGAAATCAATTTCACTTTTTAATTAAATTCTATTTTCTTTACGTAGACCCCATTTATTTTAAAACGCTTATTTTACAGCTCCTTTTTGACAGAAGTATCCGTTGGGTTCTCCTTGTTCTAAGTTATTTTCTTTGAATACATTACAATTAGGGCAGTTACACATCTTATTAGGATTAAGGCCGCTACATGTCGCTGTTCCTGTTGCGCAGTACACTCCTGGAACATCTGAAGGTTCTGGACTCATACCTCTCATGGATTCTTGTAGCATTTTCATTTTTGTTTGCGCGCATTCGCTTTCAGCTTGAACTGGGCATTGTGGACACAAGCATTTTGTGATGTTTTCTCTTGTAAATTCGATTTTAGGTTTCTTTTCTTCTGGAGATTTAGTTTTAGCTGTTCCACCCATTATCCCTCTTGTGAAAACTGTTTGCCATAATTTTTCGGTTATTACAGTACCTATAACTCCACCAATTGCTCCGAGAATGGCCCATATAATGATAGATAATATTAAATCTGCAATTACATTTAATCCTAATGACATTCCACCCGCGCCATAGACTAAAACTACTGTTATACTTAATATGGCAGAAACTATTCCTGTAATTAGTCCTGTAATGGCTCCATGAGTGGCACCGTTTTTTATATTTACATCAACGATGTAACCAACTGCTATACCTGCTATAAGCATAGCTAAAAAAAAACCAACAGTTCCTCCTGCAGCTCCTAAAAATATATTTAATATTATTGCTAGAATAAGCCCAATAATTATGACTTTCCATTTAATCATTTTTTCACCTATTTTTCAAACTATCTTTTTGTATTAATATATTGTTTATTTTTATTATTAATTTTGATTTGAAAAATAGTATTGTTTATTTTAAATTGCCCTGTTAATCAAATTGAAAATATAAAAAGTAGTTATTTCTTCTCGTTAAATGTGTAAGTACATAAAAAATCAAAGCTACAGTTATATTTTTCATATTAAATGTAAAATAGATATTAAAAAACAAACTAATATTATACTATGGAAAATCATAAGGTAATTTCTTCAAGGGACAATAATGATTTTGTGATAACCGATTCCTTTTTAAAATTATGTCAGAAATTTAAAGAATTAAAATACAGTAAAGGGAGAATTATTCTTGTAATAGGTTCTCCGGGAACAGGTAAATCATCTAATATCTACAAAGCTTTAAAAAAGCTTGATATAAATTATTATGAGCCAGTCTTGCTTTTAGATAATACAAAAAAAGGTGCATTGGGAGTTTTTAAAGAACTTATAAATGGGATAAAGGAAGATTTTGGCGTTAAAACAAAAAAAGAGATGATTAATAAGCTTTCAAACTATGATGTTGTATTAATTGCAGATAAAATACTTGATTCTGAATCTTTAAATGAGAGAAAAATTGGACTTGGAGAATGGATAAAAAATAAAGGTTTAAAATCCATCCCTTTTTACTTTATTCTATTTTTTAAATACTTGATAAATAAAATAAACTTGAATAAAATGAATCTAGTTATGCATACAACATGGACTATTGAAACAAAAGGATATAAATATGATTTAATCACTGACTTTAGTATCTTCTCTAAAATACTTTCTTTAATTTTAAGAATCTTTTTTGATGTGGTTGAAATATCCTATTTGGAAGAAGATACAATAAAGATAGTGAAACATCACTTTGAAGATATTGATAAGGAAGAAATCAAGTTTTACATTAAAAAATATGGAAATAAGCCGCGATATATACTCGATGCTTTAGAAAATAGAAAAATCAATCATAAAGGATTTAAAAATCCAGAATCAGTAAAAACCAGGGGTAAACCTGGAAAATAATAAAGATCATATGTCTAAAATAGCGAATTATAAATCTTTTTTTATAAAATAAAGTGAAATTTAAAAAATTTTTAATTATTTTACTGCATCAGCGACAATTTGAGCTACAGAAATCAGACTTACATCTGAGCGCAGAGTATCAGTAGCAATTACATCATCAATATCTGCTGCAAATAGTTTAAGCAATGCATCTTCAACTAGTACAGGGTGGACGCATGATACAACCACTTTTGTTGCTCCATGTTCTTTTAAAATCTTTGTGGCATTTACTATTGTACCACCAGTGCTTATAATATCATCAATTATGACAGCTTCCTTCCCTTTAACATCAAGATTTTTTGGTTTTGTTTCCACAACTTCTGGAGATAACCTTGTTTTTTCAAGGTAATCATATTCACAACCGAGAATTTCAGCAATTTCCTTTGCAAATCCAAGGGCTCCCTTATCTGGTGCAACTATTACTGGATCATTTAAATTATCTCTAATATATTCTGCAATTGGTTTCATTGCAGATAAATTATGTACTGGAATCTTGAAAAATTCCCTGATATTATCTTCATGTAAATTTATACAGAATATCTCATCAGCACCTGCAGCTTCAAGTAAATTTGCAATTATAACTGCAGAAACAGCTTCTCCACTTTTAAAGCGCCTTTCTTGTCTTCCATATCCAAAATAAGGGATTACAACTTTTAACTTTTTAACGCCCATGCTCTTTAAATTTTTAAGAATTAAAAAAAGTTCTATTAAATTTTCATCCTGAGGATAACCAGTTGATTGGACAACAGTTACTTCTTCACCTACTTTTCCTTTTATACGGATATAGCGTTCGCCATCGGGGAATCTTTTGGTTTCTATTGGGATTAAGGGACATTCAAGTTCTTTTGCGATCTTTGCAGCTAATTTTTGTGAAGCGGATCCACCTATAATCATTAAAATCACCTATACTTTATGGATATAATCAATTAATTTATTTAACTTTATATTTTAAGAGAATTACTTAATTATATATTTACAATGAGTATTAAAACCAATCTATGAATTAACTTATAATTAATTGGCATATAATCTACTTAGATTTTCTATTAATAAAATTATTTTGCATGGATGTAAAACCAGATTAATTATAAATATAACTAAAATTCACTGTATTTTATTAGTAGGTTAACAATCCATGAATTAACTTATTAATTGGCTTATAATCTACTTAAATTTTCCATTAATGAAACTATTACATTTACATGGATGTAAAATCAATGAAATTAACTCACAGATACAATTAAAATTCACCTGTATTAGTATAACTGGTTAATTTATTTGTATTTCTCTTTTTAAGAGGGAATTATTTAATTATATGTTTTATATGGAGTAAAACTTTTAATAGTATGAAATTAACCTATAATGTAATTAAAATTGTAATTTCAATTATTTAATGAGTTCATATCACTAATGAAGTTAACTATTCCATATTTTGCTAACTTTATTAATAAGTATTTTATAGATATAAGTCTATATCATAATGAAAATCAAATTCAATTTTATGATAAAATAACGGACTAATAACCTTTTAAATCAAATAAAGATTAATTAATAAGTTTTTTATTGAATACTATACTTTGAAGGATGGTGTATTGTAATGCATGAACTTTCAATGGCTGATGCCATAGTAAAGACTGCAATTGATGTTGCAGAAAAAAATGATGCTCAAGAGATCACTGAAGTAACCATAGAAATTGGAAAACTTGCCATGCTTAATCCAGAACAGCTTAAATTCATGATTGAAGTTTTAAGCGAAGATACTCTTCTTGAAAAAGCTGAAGTTATAATTGATGAAATTCCAATTGAGATAAAATGCAGGTCCTGCAATTTTGAAGGACTGGCTATTTCAGATGATTCAGATCACTATGTACCAATTGTTACCTGTCCTGAATGTGAAGGACGAGATATTGAAATAACTAAAGGAAGAGAATGTAACGTTAAAACTATTAAAATAGAGAAGGAGGATGAAGATGCATAAAATAGCTGAAGTAGAAATACAACACGATATCATGGTTGCAAATAAGAAGCTTGCAAAAAGAAATCAGAAAATATTCGATAAAGCAGGCGTATTTGCAGTTGACTTTTTAGGGGCAATAGGCTCTGGAAAGACATCACTTATAGAAGCACTCATAGAAAAAATGGACTACAAAATAGGTGTCATAGCTGGTGACGTAATAAGCAGATTCGACGCTGGAAGAATTGAAAGACACGATGTGCCTGTTGTAGGACTTAACACCGGAAAAGAGTGTCATTTAGATGCTCATCTTGTAGAACATGCTCTTCATGACCTTCCACTTGATGATATGGAATTACTTTTCATAGAAAATGTTGGAAACCTTATATGTCCAGTTGATTTTGACCTTGGCTCTCATATAAGAATGGTTGTAATAAGCGTAAGCGAAGGGGACGACACAGCCGAAAAGCACCCTCTAATCTTTAAGGATGCAGATATTGTGGTTATTAATAAGGTTGATATTGCAGAAGCGGTCGGTGCTGATGAAAATAAAATGGTTAATGATGTTTTAGAACTTAACCCTGACGCAATAGTCATAAAAAGTAGTCTCAAGACTGGCGAAGGACTAGATGAGATTATACAAAGCATCCAGAAATTTATGGATGAAGCCTAGTTTGGGCAATAGCAGGTGATGTATTGAAAGTTTGGATTGATTTAGTAAATGCGCCGCATGTGAGATTTTTTAAGAGTATAATTGATTATTTAAAGAACGAAGGAGAAGAAGTGTTTATAACAACCCGTAAATTTGGAGATATACATAAACTCCTTGATCTTTTTGAAATAGAATACACATCGGTTGGAAAACATGGGGTCACATTATCACAAAAACTTGAGGAAAGCACAAAAAGAGCTTATGAACTTTCAAAACTAATTGCAAAAGAAAAACCAGATGTGGCAGTATCAAAACACTCAATTGAACTTCCAAGAGTTGCATTTGGTTTAGGAATACCTCGTGTTTTTGTTTTAGACAACGAACATGCTCTTGCTGCAAATAAGCTTACTTTATCTCTTTGTGATAAAATAATAATCCCTGAAGCCATTGATGTATGGGATGTCCTTAAAACAGGCGCCGATCCAAACAGTTTAATCAGGTATACAGGTACCTCTGAACTTACTCATTTTAAAGATTTTAAATATAATGAAAATATCTTTGATGACCTTCATTTAAATTTAAAGAAAGGAAAAACAATTTTAATGAGGACTGAGCCTGCTCTTGCATCTTATTTGGATGCAGATTGTAAAACATCTGTTTTATCACCAATTGTGGATGCATTAAAAGACCATGCAAATATACTGGTGATCCCACGATTTAAAGAGCAGCAGCAGATATTTGAAAACGATCCTGATGTCACTTTAATAGAGCCGCCTGTAGATACCTTCAGCCTTATGAAAAAATGCGATCTTGTAATTGGCGCCGGGGGAACAATGAACAGGGAAGCTGTACTTTTAGGTACTCCAGTTATTTCATGTTATCCTGGAAAATTATTAGCTGTAGACAAATATTATGTGGATAACGGTTTTATGAAGCGATCTACAAATGTGGATGAAATTATAGATATGGCATTTGAAT
>JAEYQZ010000167.1 GCA_023409695.1 Methanobacteriota archaeon
TTTTAAAAATTTTTGGTGACTTACATGGTAACATATTCAGAATCAGGTGTTGATATTAATCTTGAGGAAGCTACAGTTTCTGCACTGGTTTCCGAAATTAAAAAAACGCTTTCATTTAGAGATGTAATTACAGAAAGCGGTCATTTTGCAGCGCTTGTAAGATTAGGGGATAAAGCAATCGCTATGAGTACAGATGGTGTTGGAAGTAAAATATTAGTTGCAAAAATGATGAATAAATATGATACAGTTGGAATAGACTGTATTGCAATGGTTGTAAATGATATTCTCTGTGTTGGTGCTGAGCCAATAGCAATGGTGGATTATCTTGCTGTTGAAAAAGCAGATCCGGAAATTGCAGGCCAAATTGGAAAAGGACTTGCTGAAGGATCTAAAATGGCCAAAATAGCAATGATTGGAGGAGAAACTGCATCCCTTCCAGAGATAATTAAAGACTTTGACCTTGCAGGTACCGGAATTGGAATTGTAGATGCAGATAAAATCATAACTGGGGAAAATATCTCTGATGGAGACGTACTTATAGGAATAGAAAGTAGCGGTGTCCATAGTAATGGACTAAGCCTCGCTAGAAAAGTATTTTTCGATAAAGCTAATTTAAGTATTGATAGTCCTCTCCCAGAGGATCCTGATAAATTAGTTGGGGAAGAACTGTTAAAACCTACCACAATTTATGTGGAGCCAGTTGTTGAACTTTTAAAGGAAGATATAGATATTCATGGCCTTGCCCATATTACTGGGGGCGGATTTTTAAATCTTAAAAGGCTCAAAAAAGGTATCAGTTACAATATAGATAGTTTACCAGAACCCGGTTCAATTTTTAAATCTATCTATTCATTGGATGTTCCATTAGAAGAGATGTACCGTGTATTTAATATGGGTATAGGGTTTGTAGTCATTGTCCCTGCTCGTGAAGCGGATAAAGCAATAAATGTTATTAAAAAATACAGCAAAGCTTATAAGATAGGAACTGTTGTAGATAACAAGGATGAAACAGTTAAAATAAAAGCGTTTAATGGGGATATCATTACTTTAAATTAATTTCACGCTGAATTTTCACAAATTAAAAATTAAATGGTGTATTACATGAAAATAACAATTGAACAAGAAAGATCAATAATTATGGAAATTTTAACAAGATTTAATATACCAGAGGAGGATGCATACATAGTTGCTGACGTTACTATGGATGCTGACCTTAAGGGATTTACTTCACATGGAATAGGAAGGTTTCCACAATACGTAAAGGGATTAAGAGTTGGAACTATAGATCCAGAAGCTGAAATAACTGTGGAAGAGGAAACAGCATCTACGGCCCTTTTGAACGGAAATCACAAGTTTGGACATGTTGTAACCTATAAAGGTATGGAAATGGCCATGAAAAAGGCAGAACAAACTGGTGTAGGCCTTGTTGGAGTACATAACTCCAACCATTTTGGAGTTGCAGGTTACTACTCGGACATGGCAGTTATGCAGGATATGATAGGTGTTGTAATAGCAAATACCGAACCTGCAGTAGCCCCAATCGGTGGTAAAGAACCAATAATCGGTACAAACCCAATAGCAATTGGTATTCCTGCAAATAAAAATTATGTCTCTGTAGATATGGCGACATCTGCTTCTGCAAGGGGAAAACTCTTAGAAGCATTCCGAAAAGGTCAAAAAATCCCGGAAAATGTCGCGCTTGACTGTGATGGAAATCCTACAACAGATCCTGAAGCTGCACTTAAGGGTTCAATCCTACCTTTTGGAGCACATAAAGGATATGCACTTGCATTCATGGTTGAAATTATGGCAGGGCCTCTTGTAAGGGCTGCATTTGGTAAAGGGGTTAAAGGAACTGCAAATCCTGAGGAAATGTGTACAAAAGGCGACCTTTTAATGGCAATAGATCCAGCAAAATTTGCGGATATTAATCAATTCAAAGAAGAAGTGGATGAATTTGTAGCAGAAATTAAAGATTCCGGTGAAAACATCTTTATTCCTGGAGACATGGAAGTAAATAATATTAAAAGGTTCAGGAAAGAAGGATTTTCAATAGACGACACTTTATTTGAGCAGCTTAAAGAAATTGCAGACGAGTTAGCATTTAATCTGGATGAAATATTAAAAGATTAAGTATAAATTTTAAACAGACAGAAAATTGTCTGTATATCTAAGGAGACTTGATCAATAACCTTCTTTTTTATAAGAAGGTCCCGATCTTTATTTTAGTGCTATTTAATTTGCATAACCAAGTGCAAATAATGTTATAATGCCTAATATTACTATAGTCAGATAATGAAGTATTATTTTAAAACCTAGAGCTCTTGTTTTATTTTTAGAATCTGTAGGCACTGAAGAGTTTTTAAATGCATAGTATAAATAAACCATTGTAGCAAATCCTGATACTAAAATAGAGTAGTCATATGCAACATCTAAGATTATAGCATTGCTTATAATAAATATTAAAGCTCCAATTATAATTATTTTTGGTTCAATTCGAGATTTTGGGTTAGAACTTAAGATACTTGGTTTTTTATGCGCTTTTAAAGTATTTTTACAGTTATAACAGACCTTAGCTTTTTTACTGTTTTTAGTTTTACATCTTGGACAGATGATTGTAGATACCAAAATACCACCTTGCTGTGATTGAGTTAATCCTTTATTTGCTATAATGGGCATTTTCACAGATTAAGCTCATTTTTATTCATGTCATGGACGTTACTAATTGACATCTTTCGCACTTAATAAACTGATTATTTTACTTGATGTTAGGTTAATTCAAGACTATATAAGTTTATTGAGTAATCATAAATCATAATTAAATAATACTGTAATGAATTAAAAATAAAAGAGCATACGTTGAACCTATTATTGAATGTTCTACTGCTTTATACATGGATTAATCAGTGAATTGTGCCTGTGTTAATATAATCCGAATAAATTTTAATTAAATAATACTTAAATGTCTTCTTGTATCTTAAAAATGCAATTGCCTTTTTTAAAAAAGAATAAATAAAAAGAAGTAATATAATAGTAAATATATTATTGAACATTAAAATAGGGGTTACAAAAATGTCAAAAAAGCTAGAAAAAGCAATAGATGAGCAAATTAGGGGAAAAGTTGAGGCTGAAATACAGAAGGAGATTCAGGATCAAATAAAAGGCGAAAATGATCCTGAAATTAATAAGGAAATTCAGGAACAAATTAGGGGAAAAGTTGAGGCCGAAATACAGAAGGAGATTCAGGAGCAAATAAAAGGCAAAGTTGATACAGAGATCCAAAAGCAAATTGAAGATCAAATTAAAGGAAGAAGCTAATAAAAACCTTTATTAAATCTATTAAACTATTTAAATATATTATTACTTCTTTTTTGACTTATTTAAGCATCTATTTATTCTAAAAAGCATGATGCAGACGTTTTTCATATGATTAAACCTATATAGACAAGCATTAACTTGCATGTCAAATATAAATCTTTCGATCTGTCTGTCTAACAACACATTTATATTAAGAAAAAATAGTCCCATTACTATGAATATTCATGAAAGTTCATGATAGTCGATTAAATCGCGTAACGGGTAATAATAATTTGAATTATGTATTATTCAGTAATAATAATTTGAATTATGTATTATTGGAATAATAAATTGGGTTTATATATTGTCTGGTAATAATAAATGGGTAAAATTATTAACAGGTAATATAAATGGGTTTAATGGGCTATAATGCTGTCACTATATCTATGGATATTCATAGGTAAAAAAGTGTAAATGGAGGTAAAAGATTATGCCGTCATCTTTTAAATCGCCTGCAGACACAGCTAAAGCTTGTGTAAGCATAGCAGCATTAAAAGAGAAAGCCCCGTTAAGTAATTTAATAATTTTAAGCTTTTTAGCGGGTGCGTATATTGCATTTGGGGGACTTTTAGCAGAAGTTGCCACAGGAGGTCTAGCCGCAGCGGGCGCTCCTCCAGGAATAGTTAAATTACTCTTTGGGGCTGTGTTCCCTGTTGGTTTAATGCTGGTCGTTATAGCCGGTTCTGAACTGTTTACAGGAAACAACATGTATATGCCTTTTGGAATACTTCAAGGAGAGGCAAGCTGGTACGGGCTTATTAGAAACTGGGTAGGAAGCTGGGTTTTCAACCTTGTAGGTGCCTTATTTGTTGCATATGTCCTAGCTGTAGTTTCCGGTGTCTTAACATCAGATCCATGGGCAGCTACTGCACTTACCATAGCTAAAACAAAAGCTCTTGGTGGAGCATCATTTGTAGCAGCAGGTAAAACAGTCACATCCTTATCATGGATACAAGTGTTCGTAAGAGCTATAGGATGTAACTGGCTTGTATGTCTTGCAGTATACCTAGCTATTTCTTCAGATGATATTATTGGTAAAATACTGGGAATATGGTTCCCAATAATGGCTTTCGTAACCATTGGATTTGAGCACGTTGTTGCAAATATGTTCTTTATACCTGTCGGAATATTCTTAGGAGGAGTATCCTGGGCAGAGTTCTTTATAAACAATATGGTACCTGCTACCTTAGGTAACATCGTTGGTGGAGCAATATTTGTTGCAGCTGTCTACTGGTGGACGTATCTTAGGGGAACTACTCCTGAAAAAGCGGAGGCTCCAGCTTCAGCTAAAGGTACAAGTAAATAGAATGGGTGAATTTAATCCTTCCATTCATTTTTATTTTTTGACGGAAGGATTAACACTCAAATTCTAAATTTTCATGATACTGATATTTTAGCGTGTATCGTGATTATGCCGGATAATACTTTCAGTGCATATCGTGTAACTGTTAGATATTAAGAAATTATGAATGAATCATAAAAAATTAAAAATTGAATATTTTCAAAAAAAGTTAAGAAAATTAGGGGATAAAAAAATGGATATTAAATACGTACCGACAATATGTCCCTACTGTGGTGTTGGATGTGGTATGAATCTCGTTGTTAAAGACGAGAAAGTGGTTGGTGTAGAACCATGGAAAAGACACCCAGTAAACGAAGGAAAATTGTGTCCAAAAGGAAATTTCTGTTATGAAATCATCCACAGAGAGGATAGATTAACTACTCCACTTATAAAAGAGAATGGTGAATTTAGAGAAGCTTCATGGGATGAAGCATATGAATTAATAGCATCTAAACTTGGTGCATATGACCCTAAAGAAATAGGATTCTTCTGCTGTGCAAGATCTCCAAATGAAAACATCTATGTGAATCAGAAATTTGCAAGAATAGCTGTTGGAACCCAAAACATCGATCACTGTGCAAGACTCTGCCACGGTCCTACTGTAGCTGGACTTGCAGCATCATTTGGTTCCGGAGCAATGACTAACTCTTATGCGAGTTTTGAAGATGCAGATCTGATATTCTCTATTGGAGCAAACAGTCTGGAAGCCCACCCTCTTGTGGGAAGAAAGTTAATGAGAGCAAAAATGAAAGGGGCATACTTTATAGTAGCTGACCCAAGATACACTCCAACTGCTAAACAGGCTGACCAGTACATTCCATTTAAAACTGGAACTGATGTTGCATTAATGAACGCTATGATGAATGTAATAATCAGTGAAGGTCTGGAAGATAAAAAATTCATAGAAGAAAGAACCAAGAACTATGAAGAGCTGAAAGAAGTAGTATCAAAATACACACCTGAAAAAGTTGAAGAAATAACTCAGGTACCTGCTGAAATAATCAGAGACATAGCTATAAAATACGCTAAAGCGGATAAAGCAGCTATAGTTTACTCACTTGGTATAACAGAACACTCCCACGGTGTAGACAACGTTATGCAAACAGCAAACCTTGCAATGTTAACTGGAAACATTGGAAGATTAGGAACAGGAGTAAACCCACTGCGAGGTCAAAACAACGTTCAAGGCGCCTGTGATATGGGAGCATTACCTACTGATTACCCAGGATATAGGAAAGTAGCTGATAACGAAGTAATGAAAGATATTACATGTAGTTGGGGATGCAGTGACTTTTCATGTGAACCTGGACTGAAAATCCCAGAAATGATAGATGCTGCTGCAAAAGGTGACCTGAAAGTCCTTTATGTCACTGGTGAAGACCCAGTAATTTCTGACCCTGATACTCACCACGTTGAAGAAGCACTTAACAACCTGGACTTCTTTGTAGTACAGGATATCTTCATGACTGACACAGCTCAATTTGCGGATGTTGTATTACCTGCTGCTTGCTGGGCTGAACAGGAAGGAACATTCACCAATGGTGAAAGGAGAGTTCAACTAATAAGAAAAGCTGTAGATGCACCTGGAGAATCTAAATACGACTGGGAAATTTTCTGCGATTTAGCTAAAAAAATGGGTGCCGATCCTGAAATGTTCACATATGAATCTGCCCAGGATATATTCGAAGAAGTTAGAACCGTAACTCCTCAATATGCAGGTATGAACAGGGAAAGACTGGAAAGACCAGAAGCACTTCACTGGCCTTGCCCATCTGAAGACCACCCTGGAACTGCTATGATGCACGTTGAGAAGTTTGCACACCCAGATGGATTAGGAATATTCATGCCTCTTGAAGAACAGGGACCACAGGAAACTCCTGACGAAGAATACCCATTATTACTGACAACCACTCGTCTCTTATTCCATTACCACGCTGCAATGACAAGAAGGGCTCAAACACTGGATCGTGAAGTACCAACTGGATATGTAGAAATAAACAATGAAGACGCTATTGAACTTGGAATAGCCAACAATGAAAAAGTTAAAGTTAGATCTAGAAGAGGAGAAATTGAAATAAATGCTAGAGTCACTCCGGATATCCTGAAAGGAATAGTAAACATTCCTATGCACTTTAGGGAGTGTTCTGCAAACATTTTAACTAATGCATCTGCAATAGATCCAAAATCCGGAATGCCGGAATATAAAGCATGTGCTGTTGCAATAACTAAAATGGGGGTAGCAAAATGATCGAAATAAACGATATGTTCTATGCAAAATCATCCGATGCAGCAATTGCAGAAGCTGGAGAATACGGCGGTGCAGTTACAACCCTTCTGAAATTTTTACTTAAAGAAGGAATTGTTGACGCAGTCCTGGCTGTTGACAGCAGTGCAGACCTATATGACGCAGTTCCTATCTTAATAGAAGATCCTGAAAAAGTTGTTGATGCTGCAGGTTCACTTCACTTTGGAACACTTAACCTCGCTAAATTCGTCACCAGATACCTTGACGGTGCCCAGGATATGAAAATAGCAGTTACTGTCAAACCTTGTGATGCAATGACTATGGTCGAACTCATGAAAAGGGAGAAGGTCAACGCAGACAACGTTATAATGGTAGGTTTAAACTGTGGAGGAACTATGCCTCCAGTTAAAGGCCGAATGATGATGGAGCAATTCTATGAAGTTGATCCAGATTCCGTTGTCAAAGAAGAAATTGCTAAAGGTAAACTCATTGTTGAAACTGAAGATGGTACTGAAAAGGAAATTCCAATAGACGTACTGGAAGATGAAGGGTTCGGTAGGAGAACCAACTGCAGAAGATGTGAAGTCAACATTCCAAAAATGGCTGATCTTGCATGTGGTAACTGGGGAGTCATAGGACCTCTTGCAGGAAAAGCTACATTTGTGGAAGTTTGCTCTGCTAAGGGTGCTGAAATCCTGGAAAAAGCTAAAGATGCGGGAGTTATAGATTTAGAAGCTCCAATTCCAAAAGGAATTGAAATAAGGGAAAAAATTGACGGTGCAATGGTCAAACTTGCAGATAAATGGCAAGTCAGTGACTGGGAAAGTGTTGAAGGTCGTGAAATTTTCTCAGTTCTCACAGAATACATGGAAGACTTCTCCAGATGTCTGAAGTGTTACGGATGCAGAGAAGCATGTCCAATATGTTACTGTGATGACTGTTGTCTAGAGGCCAATAATGGTCCTGACTGGCTGACTAAAGGGGAAATTCCACCATCACCAATGTTCCACATGGAAAGAATGCTTCACATGGCAGAATCATGTACAAACTGCGGACAATGTGAAGAAGTATGTCCTGGTGAAATACCTCTTGCCAAAATTTGGCACGAAGTAAATACCAAAATAAGGAACACCTTTGGATATACTAAAGGAATGGATGAAGGAAAACCACCTATTGCGTTTTTCCCTTCCAAAGAAAGAGATAGCTCTGGACTGGATAAAGCAATAGATGAACAACCACCTATAGCTCCAAAACCAGTGCCAGAAAGTAAATAAGTGAGTTAAGTCCTCACTTTTTACATTTTTGTTCACTGCATTGTATTGACTCTTTAGCATGTTTAAAGGTCATTACCAACTCAGTAAACCATATTTTGCTAGAACAAATTATAGAGGATGATTCGCTCAACATCACCCAGTATGTAAAATATTTTGCAAAATATGGTTTATATTAATTATTTTAGGTGATAAAGTTATGCTTGATGAAGTACTAAAGGCCAATGAAAATTTTGTTAAAGATTTTGAACCTAAAAAGATGAGCCACATGCCTCAAAAGAAATTAGCTGTCGTAACATGTATGGATACAAGGCTTACTGGGTTTTTAGAACCCGCGATGGGAATTGGAAGGGGAGATGCAAAAATAATTAAAAATGCTGGCAATGCTGTAGTTGGCAGGGATGTCATACGATCCGTTGCGGCGGCAATATACGCACTTGGTGTCGAAGAAGTTATGGTGGTTGGACACTATGAATGTGGAATGGCAAATGTAAACTCTGAAAAACTTACAGAAACTATGAAAATGCGCGGTGTTGATGAAGGAACTCTGTCAGAGGTTAATATTAGGGAATGGATTGGCGCAATTGGTGATGAAGAAGAAAATGTCATAAAAGTAGTAAAAAAGATAAAAGAGTCCCCATTTATTCCAGAAGATGTCCCTATACACGGTCTTATAATTGATCTTTATGATGGTAAAATGAAAGTTCTGGTTGAAGGTTAACCATTTCTTGTTTTTTTTAATATGCAGACATTACCTGGAAGTTGTAAAATGAACTAGATTATTTGCACTTATTTTATAATTAAGATACATTAAAAAGGTCATGAACGTTTGTACTTTTTCCATTTTTAACTGGCCACTATTTTTCATCAGGATATTTCTTTTAGTAAATTTCTTACAATTTAGATAAAATGTACTCATAAATTAATAATACAACTTAATAAGAATTATCTTTAAGAAGTAAGTGTTACATAAATCTTTAAGAAATTTCATGCCTCTTTAAAAAGTTATATTGGGCTAATTTGTAGGAATGTATGTTTAATTTTATTGTTTAATGTCTTTATTTGTATTATGTTATTATTAAAGGTTTTACTTGTCATACGAAATAACAAGACGAAAAAAATAATTATGAGAAACGAAACATCTTATATTTAACTAAAGATGTTTTATGGCATGAGGAGGGATGTAGTAAATGAGTAAAATAAATAGGCAGGGCATTTTAGACATTTTAGAAGGGTATGACAAAGAGGATATAACCATTGCAACATTAGGAAGTCATTCATCTCTGCATATGTTCCAGGGAGCAAAAGCAGAAGGATTCAGGACTGCTGTAGTATGTGAAAAAGGACGTGAAGTTCCATATCAAAGGTTTAACGTTGCTGATGAATATATAATGGTTGATAAATTTAGTGATATAGTTAATGATGATGTTCAGCAACAATTAAGGGATATGAACAGTATAGTGTTCCCACATGGATCCTTTGTAGCTTATGCAGGATTAGATAATATTGAAACTATTTTCAATGTTCCTATGTTTGGAAATAGGGACATTTTAAGATGGGAAGCAGAAAGAGATCTGGAAAGGCAATTAATGACAGAATCTGGAATCCGAATCCCAAAAAAGATAAATAATCCTAAAGATATTGATGGTACCGTTATGGTTAAGTTTCCAGGAGCTAGAGGAGGAAGAGGATACTTCGTTGCTAACTCCACTGAAGAGTTTGACCAGAAAATTGATGCAATGCTAAAACGAAATTGGATTGAAGAAGAGGATATAAAAGAAGCACATATTGAAGAATACGTACTGGGATGTAATTACTGTATTCACTATTTCTACTCTGGATTAAAAGAGGAAGTAGAACTCATGGGAATTGACAGTAGATATGAATCAACTATAGATGGTTTAGTAAGGGTCCCTGCTAAAGACCAGCTTGATATAGGTGCAGATCCTTCCTATGTTATAACAGGTAATCATCCAGTAGTTATGAGAGAATCACTGCTACCGCAAGTATTTGAAATAGGGGACAGGATTACTGAAAAGGCCAAAGAATTAGTAAAACCAGGATTTAACGGTCCTTTCTGTATGCAAACCCTAGTTAACGATGACCTTGAAGTAGTAGTGTTTGAGATGAGTGCCCGGTCAGACGGTGGAACAAACACCTTCATGAACGGATCATCCTACAGCTACCTCTATCATGGAGAACCTTTAAGTATGGGCCGTAGAATGGCCAGAGAAATTAAAAATGGTATAAAAGAAGATAGATTAGAGGAAATTATAACATAATAATCTCTTATTTGAATATAATCTGTTATTTAATTGATGTTATCATAGGGTAACATCACCTCTTTTAATTTTAAGTTAATTTTATTCTTTAATTTGTTTGTATAATGGCCTTATAGATTGGATTCATAATATTTAAAATAATAGCTTTTATATGGCTACAATAAAGTTTCTTTATTATTCGAATTAACCAGTAATCCATAATTTAATATAATGAAAGAATTAAACAATATATTATGACACTTGGGGAATTCAAAGGTAATTCGAACCTTAAACGGCTGAATGAAATAATTAGAGTTTTAACCAAGTACGAATTTGGTTACATAATTGAAAAAATAAAGCTTAAAGATAAAATCCCGTTTAAACACCGTTCTTATGAATATGAATCTATAGAGGAGTTAGATGCAACCTTGCCCTTACGATTAAGGCAGGTTTTACAGGAATTAGGAACAACATATATAAAACTTGGCCAAACGCTAAGTACAAGGCCGGATCTGGTTGGAGACGATATTGCAGATGAATTTTCAAAATTGCAGGACGATAACCCTTCTGTAGATTATGAAATTATGCAAGCTATTGTCGAAGAGGAATTAGGAAGTTCAATAGATGAGTTGTTTTCTTCCTTTGAAAAAGAGCCTCTGGGATCCGCATCTATAGGGCAGGTACACAAAGCAGTGCTTAAAACTGGAGAAGAAGTAGCAGTTAAGATACAGAAACCCGGCGTAAAAGAACTTATTAAGAATGATATCAATATCATGCGCTTTCTGGCCATAAGAATCAATGATTATGTCCCTCAATCCAGAAATTACAACCTTCCAAGTATTGTAAATGAATTCGAACGTTCTATTTTTAAGGAAGTGGACTACCAGCAGGAAGCAATGAACATAAAACGGTTTGATTATAATTTTAAAGATGATGAAACTGTTTATGTCCCCAGGGTTTACAGGGAATATTCAACTTCTAAAGTCATTACTATGGAACTTATTGGGGGAAAAAAGGTTTCAGATGTTATAAATTTCGATGAAGGTTTTGATAACGAATTAATAGCAAAAAGAGGGGTAGAATCTTATTTTAAACAGGTACTGATCCATGGTTTTTTCCATGCAGATCCTCATCCAGCCAACATATATGTTTTAGAGAATAATATCATCTGTTTTTTGGATTATGGGATGATGGGGATTCTGGATCAGGAATTTAGAGAAAATTTAGCCGAACTGATTATATATTTCGTAGAAAACAGCGTTAAGGGCATGATAAATCAGCTGATCTACATGGGCATAATCAGTGAAAATATCGATATTAAATCATTCAAATACGAACTTACAGACTTAATGTACAAGTATTATGGAATAGGCCTCAATGAGATGCACGGTGGAATGGATGATTTGATTTCACTCATGAGAAAATATAAAATCCAGTTACCAAGTGAATTCGTGCTTCTGGCCAGGGGAATTGGAATGCTTGAAGACGTTGGCGAAAAACTGGATCCAAACTTCAATCCAGTAGATGCCTTTAAGCCTATGGCTCGAAAAGTTATTCGCAAAAAAGTAAGTCCGTTGAAGGTTGTTGACTTTGTTAAGGACAATTTGTTTGAAGTGGAACACCTTATGAAAACTCTGCCGCGTAATCTCAGCAGAACTCTTTATAAGATAGAGGAAGGGAAAATAACCTTTGAAGTCGAACATAAGGGCATGGAAAGGATAAGTAACAAGATTTCAGCGTCTTTAATACTGGCGGCACTTTTAGTAGGTTCTTCATTAATCATGCAAACTGATAAGGGCATATTAATACTGGGATTCCCCTTTTTAGGTATTATTGGGTTTATAGTTAGTATGGTACTGGGCTTAGCTCTTGTATTGTCCATTTTAAAATACAGGGAACTATAATGTACTCAACCGGAAAATCTTTAGTTTTGTGGCAGGTTAATCTTTGATTCACCTGCTTTTTAGAATTGAATTGATCTCGTTAAGTGTAATTTTGAATTGAATAAAATGTAATTAGAACTAAATTTATATAATAATTAATATGACTGAACTGATGATGCTCCTGTTTTTCATCGCTGCTTTTTTAGCGGTAGTCATAGGTACAGTGGCAGGATTTGGAACATCAACTATTTTACTGCCTATCACATTAATTTTTGTAGATTTTAAAACTGCACTGGTGCTGGTTGCAATTTCTCATATTTCAGGTAGTTTGGGAGCAACTGCATTTTTCCGTCATGGGTTGGATAAAAGATTGATTTTACTTTTCGGCGTGCCCAGTATAATTTTAACAATTTTGGGAGCATATCTTGTAACTTATGTCCCTCAAAACATCCTGCAGCTCATTTTAGGTTTATCTCTTTTAATATTTTCAATTTATTTCCTGTTAAAACCTGATTTTAAAGTTTCGGTATCAAAAAAGAACACAATATTTGGTGGAAGTCTATCTGGGTTTTTACAGGGACTCTTAGGAATTGGAGGCCCTCTAAGGGGAGCATTTCTTATTTCATATAACTTGGATAAATTCAAATATATAGCTACATTAGCGGCGATAGCGGTGATTATTGATGCAACCAGGATTCCGATTTATTTTTTAAATAATCTCCTTGAACTCCAATTTTATTATTTTATACCAGTTCTTGCAGTGATTGGAATTGTGGGATCATATGCGGGTAAACGAATTGTACAGAAAATTCCTCAAAATATCTTCAAAAAATTTGTTCTTGTTGGAATTGGTCTTGCAAGTTTATTATTGATTTATGGCAGCATAATTATATTATAAAAATGTTTTATTGCATAAAAAAATCATTTGAACTTTTTTAGTAAATGGAATTTTCTTGCAAAAAAGGTTATAATCGGGATACACAAATATAAACGGGATAAGTACAAAAATAATTCAATTTTATAAATATTTGCAGTAAGGTGTATTACGTGGAAAGCAGTGAAGCGGTTTATAAAGCAATAAAGGAAGCAGGAATAGACTTTGTAGTTAGTTTACCCTGCGTAAACCTTGGAAAGGTTATGGAACTTGTAGATTGTGATGAAGATATTATTCATGTCCCTGTAACACGGGAAGAAGAAGGATTTGGAATATGTGCGGGGGCATTTTTCGGCGGTAAGAAGCCGGCAATATTGATGCAAAATTCTGGACTTGGAAATTCAGTAAATGTACTTGCATCGCTGTATGAACTTTACAAAATCCCTATACTTATAATTATGAGCCATAGAGGTACTGAAGGGGAATTTATGAGCGCCCAGATCCCTATGGGAAAAGCAACCCCTGGTGTTTTAGATGCATTAAATATTGCTTACTTAAACCCTAAAACTCCTGAAGAAGCTTTAGAACTCATTCCTCAAGCGTGGAAATTGTCTGAGATGGGTGAAGCGCCAATTGGAATACTTTTAGAAATTACATTCTGGAAAAATTAATTGAGATGATACTATGGAACGTATTGAAGCCATAAGGGAAGTAGCAGAAAGTCTTAACGATGAACTTGTAATTTGCAACATCGGATTTCCATCCAGAGAATTATACGCAGTTAAAGATTCTCCCACTCACTTTTACATGCTGGGATCTATGGGAATGTCGTCGTCCATAGGCCTTGGACTTGCAATGTCTGGAAAAAGAAAAGTGGTGGCTTTTGATGGGGATGGATCCGTTTTAATGAACATGGGAACTCTTGTAACCATTTTCAGTCAGAGCCCTCAAAACTTTATATTGGTTGTCTTTGATAACCAGTGCTACGGATCTACTGGATCGCAGTGCACATACACAACAAAGATCGATCTTTTGAAGGTTGCAAAATCAATTGGATTTAAAAATACATTCGTATTTGAAGAAGAAATTAACTTTAAAAAAGTTTTGGATGCAGAGGGGCCTGTTTTTGTACATATAAAAGTTAAACCTGGAAATGCAAATGTTCCTGTAATTGATATGGAACCTGAAGAGATAAAAGAAAGATTTATGGAAGAAGTAAAGAAAGGAAATTAACGCTTTTAAGTTAATAAAAGATTAAAATAAGATTTGTAAAGTAAAAATTAAATTAATGTTTCAAAAAACATATAATTTTTAACTTCTAACTTTATTTTTTATTAAATTTGGAATGGTGCAATGTTAAAAACAGAATTTATGAACCTTTGGCTCTGGATAGGGCTTGGAGGATTTATCGGGGCTCTTTTAAGGTTTTTACTCGGCGGTATAATACAGTCTAAAGCAAACGTTTTTCCATTAGGTACCCTTGGTGTTAACTTCATTGGAAGTTTTTTCATGGGTTTTATAATGTATTCTTCAGAATTTGGCGGGCTTTTCAGTGAAGAAGCAAGAGTTTTCTTAACCATGGGATTACTTGGATCATTTACAACGATGTCTGCATTCAGCTATGAAACATTTAAGTTGTTGGAGCAGAATGAATTATTACTGGTAAGTATAAATGTTATAGGGACAGTTTTACTTACAATATTCGCAATTTATCTGGGTAAAATTACTGCAGTAAGCTTATGGAAGGTCTAAAATGGAAAAAAAACCAGAATTTATCTTGCTTAGGATATTTATAGGAGAGTCTGACAGATATGGGGGAAAGCCACTGTATAGATACCTTCTTGAAATGTTTAAAAATGAAGGGTTGGCTGGTGCAACAGTACTTAGAGGGATCAGTGGATTTGGAAAATCAAGTTATATCCATTCGATGGCAATACTGCAGCTTTCAACAGATTTACCAATAGTAATTGAAGTTGTTGACAGAAAGGAAAAAATTGAAATGATTAAAAATAAATTAAAAGGAAAAATAGAAGGAGGGCTTATAACAGAAGAAAAAGTAAATGTAATTTTTTATAAGAGTAAAGAAGAAGAGTAAGATCATGATTTAACGATATATTTTTGAAGTAAATTTTTTATTTCTATTGAACTGTTAAAATATTTATACTAAATGTATAGAATATAATAATAGGTGATGGAGTTCGCCTTTAACTGCTTATTTAAGCTGGATCAATTTATTGATCAAAATATAAACCGCTTATTTTTAAGCTGATGACTCCTACCAAGATTTGGAAGGGAATGTCATTGGCAGTAGATATATTAACTCAAGCTGACCTGTTAGTACTGGTTATTCTGTCTTTATGGTAAGTTTAATCTTTTTAAGGGATGGATTAGCTGTAGCAATAGTTAAAACAGATTATGGGGATAGTAATTTCCAATACTGTGATCTCAGCATTTATGGCACAGAAATGGTTCTTATCGCGCCCTACAGTGTAGATATGATATTTAAACTTTTAAAATAGAATAATCTCCCTAAAATAGTTGATTGAATATTTCCTTTCAAAGATGTTGGATTTAGAATATCTGAATATATTGAGATTTTGAGCTTGAATATACATTCAAAGTAGTGTATGTGCTTAAAAATTTGTCATATTTATAATTAAATCTTATTTTTTTAATTATAAAAAATGCTTAATAGAAGGAGGTATTGCATGAGTAGTATTATTGAAGATGTCGAAATAAGAAAAATTTTGGACAGCAGGGGAAACCCGACGGTAGAAATAGATATATTAACTGAAAATGGCTTTGGAAGAGCAGCCGCACCAAGCGGGGCAAGTACAGGTATACGTGAGGTTACAGCATTTCCAGAGGAGGGGATTGACAATATAATAAATGATTTTGGCAGTAGAGTTGCCCTAGAACTTATTGGGATAGATTCACAAGATACAAATCTCATTGATACTATATTAAAAGAAATAGACGGCACTGCTAATCTATCTTCTTTGGGGGGCAATATAATAGTTGCAATTTCTCTTGCCACTGCAAAAGCAGCATCTTCCTCTTATAATATGCCGCTGTATAGTTTCCTGGGAGGAAATATGAGAAATGAAATTCCTTATCCCCTTGGAAATATGATAAATGGAGGAGCACATGCTGGTAAAAATGCCCCGGATATACAGGAATTTCTTGTTGTTCCCGTAGGTGCTAAAAATATTACGGAAGCAGTTTTTGCAAACTCAAGGGTGCATAAAAGAATTGGGGAATTAATAAAAGCCAAAGATAAATCTTTCACAGGTGGAAAAGGCGATGAAGGTGGGTGGGCTCCTAATTTGACCAATGAAGATGCCCTTTATATTCAGGCAAAAGCCTGTGAAGAAGTAGGCGATGAACTGGGAATTGAAATAAGGCCATCTATGGATGTTGCAGCAAGCAGTCTGTGGGATGATAAACAGGAGAAATATGTATATGAACGAGAGGGTGTGCTGAGAAGTAGCGGTGAACAAGTAGATTTTGTTGAAGATATTATCAATACATACAACATGTTTTTTATGGAAGATCCTTTCCATGAAAACGATTTTAATGGATTTACAGAATTAACACGAAGATCTGGAAATAAATGTCTTATTTGTGGTGATGATATATTTGTAACAAATGCAGAACTCCTCCAGAAAGGGATAGAAGTAGGCGCTGCAAATGCAATTATCATAAAACCAAACCAGATAGGGACATTAAGTGACACTTATAAAACCATAAAACTTGCAAAAGATAATGATTACGTGCCAGTTGTCTCACATAGATCTGGTGAAACAACAGATGAAACCATAGCCCATTTAGCTGTGGCATTTTCATGCCCTCTTATTAAAACAGGTGCAATAGGTGGAGAAAGAATAGCAAAGCTTAATGAACTCATCAGAATAGAAGAACAGATGATAAATGTCGCAATGGCAAAAATTTAACGCCATTTCAAATCTTTAAAAATATTTAGTCAAGGAGGAAATT
>JAEYQZ010000192.1 GCA_023409695.1 Methanobacteriota archaeon
TTCTTCAGCTTCTTCTTCAATATTTTCTTCAGTATTTTGAATTTCTTCATCTGACATTGAATTCCTCCTTGTAAACTTAAAAAAATTATGTAAAAATAAATTTTACATCTATAATTATTTTGTATCTAGTTTCATTTTAAGCATCAATGCATATAAATTTATGCATAAATAAGGGTCATTTCTTTAATTATTTTACACATGACGTAAATTATTTTCAGTGGCAATTATATCTTAACTTGTAAAAATTCTACATAAAATTAAAGCACCATTAATTCAAATTATGATAACTGAAAATATCGATTATACTTATGATTTGAATATTATGAAACAACGAACATGGATGCTTGGTGAATGTATTATATGCCTATGGTATCTCTAAACTCAAATCTAGAGACTTTGCAGAATGAGTTATGTATCCTGTCGAAATGATATCTGCACTTGTTTTTGCATATTCAACAATATTTTCAGGAGTTATTCCTCCTGATACTTCAATTAAAACCTTATCTCTCAAATTTTTAGATTCAAGGGATGAAAGCACTATTTCAATTTCATCGGGGCTCATATTGTCAAGCATAATGATATCCGCCCCTGCTTTTGCAGCATCTACGGCACCTTTTTCATCTTCCACTTCTATTTCAATTTTTTTGGTAAAACTCACGTTCCTTTGTGCCATAATTACTGCCTCTTCGATGCTACCTACAATTGCAATATGGTTATCCTTAATAAGGACAGAATCGTCTAATCTGAACCTGTGAGTATCTCCCCCACCTACTTTAACCGCATTTTTTTCAAAAATTTGCAGTCCTGGTGTTGTTTTACGTGTACCTGCAAGTATAATATTTTTATTTACTTCTCTTATTTTTTGAAGTGTATTAAATGTTAAAGTTGCAATGCCGCTCATTCTCATGAGAAAATTCAATGCAGTACGTTCTAAACTTAAAACTGTCTGTGCATTTCCTTTAATTTCCATAATAACATCGTTTACTTTTACTTTGTCTCCATCCTGTTTTTTAACGGATGATTTAACTTTAAATTCATTAAATAAGTCAGATACGGCATCAATTCCTGAAATAATTCCATCTTCCTTAGCTATTATTATTCCCTCTGTTTCCAGGTCTTTAGGAATCAATGCACTGGAGGTAATATCTTCAAAACCTATATCCTCATAGACCATTTGCTTTAGAATATCTCTCATATTAATCCCTGTTTAGCTATATAAAGTAAAAGATATAAATAAATAACTCAGAAAGAATCGATTATACTCAATTTTATTAATTAATATCTAAGGTGAAATATTATGGAGCTTGTATTTTTAGGAACGTCATCTGCAATTCCTACCAGCCACAGGAATCACTCTGCAGTGGCATTAAAAGCATTTGGAGAAATTTTTTTATTTGACTGTGGTGAAGGTACTCAGCTTCAGATGTCAAAGGCTAAAATAAGCCCTATGAAAATAAACAATATATTTATAACTCATTTTCATGGAGATCATATTCTCGGACTCCCTGGAATAATTCAATCAATGGCTTTTAGAGGAAGAAAAAACCCGCTGCATATATTTGGTCCAAAAGGTCTTGTTGAAATGGTAAATATTATACGAAATTTTGGATACTTTTCACTTACCTTTGAAATTTATATGCATGAAATTGACGACGGAATTATACTGGAAGAAGAAAATTACAGGATAAGCTGTTCTAAGATGAACCACACAGTTTTGAACTTCGCATATAGTATATATGAAAAAAGAAGGCCTAAATTTATAAGAGAAAAAGCAATAGCCCTTGGTATTAACCCTGGGCCTGATTTTGGGAAACTTCAGCAGGGTATTTCAGTAAAAGTAGGTGATGCAGTAATCCAGCCAGAGCAGGTTCTTGGGGAAGAGAGAAAAGGTCGTAAGATAATTTATTCTGGTGATACCACTCCTTCAGAACAAATGGTAGAATTTGCAGAAGATGCAGATCTTTTGATACATGAATCTACTTTTGAGGGTATTTATGGAGATAAAGCTTATGAAATGGGCCATTCTACATCTGTTCAAGCTGCAGAAATCGCAAAAAAAGCAAATGTTAAACGATTAATATTAACTCATGTAAGTACTAGATATAAAAAATCAGATATTCTTGAGACTGAAGCAAAGGAAATATTTGAAAATTCAACAGTTGCAGAAGACTTTATGCAGATAGAAGTGGAGCGCTGATAAGTTAATAGCCTGATTTTCGAATAATTTAAATATAACTCTTTAACAATTTAGTTATCCAACATATTAATAAAAACTAGAAATCTTTAGGAACGTGAAATAGATGGCCATCAGTACAATGTTTACGAATATACATTTTGATGATATTATTGCTATTGGTGTTACTTTAATTGCAGCATTTTTAATAGTAAGATTGACATCCCGTTTTCTTAAAAATACTCAAGTTAAATGGGATCTTGATGTAACTATGATTCAGGTCCTAAATGAAATTGTTAAGTACACCATCTATTTAATCGCTGCAGCTGTAATCCTCGGATTATTTGGAATCAATTTAACTGCCATTGCTGTAAGTTTGGGAGTAGTGAGTATTGTTGTTGGTTTTGCAGCGCGTGACACGCTTTCTAATTTTATCGCAGGAATGTTCATATTTTTAGATAAAAGTTTTAGAGTTGGAGACATTGTGGAAGTGTCTAATCAGAAAGGAAAAGTAGTTAAAATGGGTTTCAGGCTCACTACTATACTTACCTATGATAAAAAGATTATCACTATTCCAAATGCATTATTTTCAACTAATCCATTCATAAATCACACTGCATCTGATACAAGAAGAGTAGATCTGGATATAATCATACCATATGCTATGGATCTTGAAGAAACTTCAAAATCTCTCGTAGATATGGCTACTGGACGTGATTGGGTCTTAAAAAAACCTAAACCCAAAGTTATAATTAGAGAACTTATAGATGTAGGGGTCAGATCAACATTATGTGTGTGGGTAAATGATCCATGGAGAGTTACAGAATACCGATCTGCTCTGGCAAAAGCATCTAAGACTCTTTTAAGAGATAAAGATATATAATAAAAAGAAATGAATGATGAAGTTATTAATTAATATTCAATTTTCAAAACACATTGCTTAATTTAAATATTTTTGGATACTTTCTCCTTTAACTAATATTTATCACATTTAAATAGATGAATCAATAATATACCTAATTAAATTTTTTAACTAACGATATAATATTGGAAGATGATCGAATGGATTTAGCAATGTCCAGATATAAAATTTTAGCGGTTGTAGTTATTTTAGTGTGTGTAATTGTATCTTCAGCTATAATAATCGTTGGTTACGAGAAATCTAAGGAATTAAATGCATATCAAAATAATTTATACCTTCGCGGAAATGGAAGCGCTCCTGTTAATATATTAGACCCTACCAGTTCTGTATCTGGAAGTACATCAGATGTATATCGGATTGTAATTCCAAGTATAGGAGTTAACGCTAGAATAAATTCTGATACTGTTAATGGGTACAATACTGTTTATCATTATCCTGAGAGTGTTGAACCCGGCCAAAATGGAGAATGTGGCTTTTTAAGCCATAGAACACATTATTCTGGATTATTCCGTCAATTGGGAAGTTTAAAAGTTGGAGATGAAGTTATAATAAAAGATTATACAATATCTAAAAAATTTATATATAAAGTAACATCCAACGGAGACGACATCAGATGGGATTATAAAGAAAATCCAATTTCATTTGCTCAAAGTGGAGAGCCCCGGTTGTTACTTATAACATGTTATCCTCCAGGAAGGAAGCTGGCAGCTTATATAGTCCATTGTAAACTGGTTTCTACCACCTCTTTAACTTAATTTTAGGATGCAGTTCCTTAAGAAGGATTACTTATTTTTTTTATTCTGAATTCATAAGGAATGGTATTTAATCCATATTAAGTAGTAATAATCTAATTAATTGGCTATTTTTAATAAAATTTAGACATTGAGTTTTGTTACATGGTAATAACTTATTATAGTAAAATATTGAGATTATAAATGATTAATAGAAATATTTAATAGTAAAGAAATTCCATACGTTAGGTTTTCCTGAAGGTTTAAAAACTATTGAATTACTTTTCTAATTCAGGACAAAATAATGGAAAATCAAAGGACATCAATTTCCAGAGACTCTAAAGAAAAAACTGGACTGATATTATGGTAAAAATAAACGTAGACGAGGGCGCATGTGTTGGATGTGGATCTTGCGTTGAGGACTGTCCAAATGATGTATATGAATTGGATAGTGAGCATGGTAAGACTGTTGTGGTGAAAGAAGGGGATTGTATGGGATGTTTATCATGTCACGAAATTTGTCCTTCCCAAGCACTTGAACACGATGACGTACCTGTAGCTAAAAGGCTCTATATTGACCTTAAGGTAAATAAAATTATAGATAAAATTTTATAGAGACTTTAACATAAAATCTAGTGAAATAAACGCGTAAACAAGTACACTAGAAATATATTCTAAATAAATATGGAATGATAATAAGGCTTTTATTATCTGCTATATCTTAAAGCAGCTGTTAAATAATTATTTTATCTGAAAAAAGTCATTAAACTGATTATTATGTGCAGCTGGTTGGCATGGTCAAAGAAATTATAGATATTAAAGTAAGGTCTTGACCATTACAGGCTAGATGTGGGTCTTAAAACCATGATAATTTGATATAACAATTAAATTTACTATTTTTTTATAATTTTGACTCTTCTTTTTATTATTAGGTAATAATTTGTTATTATAATTTACAGGGTGTTATGAACACGTAATATAAATCCTTAATAGTAAAGACGTTTTATATAGAAAAATATCCCTACAAGGTAATATTATGAATTGAATTAAATTTTTTTAATTCAGAAAAATTGTGTAGGAAAGATTTATTTGGGTTAAATATCTTTCCAAATTGCTTTAAAAGGAAAAATGAGGGGATTGCTATGGTAAAAATAAAAGTAGACGAGGATGCATGTGTGGGATGTGGATCTTGCGTTGAGGATTGTCCCAGTGACGTGTATGAATTGGATAGTGAGCATGGTAAGACTGTTGTGGTGAAAGAAGGGGATTGTATGGCGTGTTTATCATGTCACGAAATTTGTCCTTCCCAGGCACTGGAACACGATGATATACATGTGGCTAGAAGGCTTTATATTGACCGTAAGGTAAATTCAACTATAAGTAAAATAATATAAGGAGTTTTGGACATGGAAATCGAACGTAAAGAAATAAGAGGCGATTTTAAACCTGAACTAATTCCTCCAGAAACTGGTGGAGATATTAATGACTATGAAGAAGCCCTTCACGTTCTTATGAAATTTGTAGGATCTATGTCAAGTGCATTAGAACAGGTTTCTGGGCGAGGTGCAAATGCCATTGTTTATCAAGCAGGGAAAAGAATGGGACACGAAGCTGGTAAATTGGCAGAAAAAACCGATGATCTGGAAAAAGCCATGAATCAATTGAGTCAAATACTTGGGATGGAATTTTATTTTGAAATGTGGAAACCTTCAGATCAGGAAGAGTATACAATTGAGAAGGGCCACGAAACTATTGTAAAACTTTTATTTATGGATTGTGTTGTAAGACAAACATTAAGAAGAACAGGTCT
>JAEYQZ010000255.1 GCA_023409695.1 Methanobacteriota archaeon
AAGGGTGCTGAAGATGTATTTGGAGATGCTCTGGTGACTTATGATACTCCTGATGAACTTAAAGAATTGATAGATAATTACCTGAATAATGAAAAAGAAAGAAATATAAAGTCTAAAAAGGGTAGAAATTCTGTAATAAAAGAATACAGCTATCAAAACCGGGCACAGCATATTTTAGAAGTTGTTTATACTTTTAATAAGGCTGAGGATGAAAACAGCATATTCACGTCAAAAATTGGGTTATATTCAAAAACCTTTAGAAATGCTGCAGAAGGTAAATGAATGAGAACTAAGATTTAAAAAGTAATGAATTTTGAATCTAATAATTTAATCAGAAAAGTATCCTATTCTACGCTTTTGCAAAGAGATAGTAAAATTTAATAATTTATTTATTTACTTTAGTTTTTATTTAATTATACTGAAATATATTTAATTATAGAATATATAAAGTTCTAAAATAAAAGCAATATTTATTTTATTGCACTATTGTTTAATATTTTATATTAATCATATTTTAATCTAATTTTTCAGTTATTATCTTGCAAAAATTTAATGAAATAAGTTCAATCAGTATTTAATCAACTAAAATTATTTAAATAGTTTACTTATAATTAGATTTAACAATTTAAAATAATTATCCTATAAAAATGGTTTTTTGATATATTTTTTGGATTACTAACACAAAAATAACGTATAGCTTAATAAGATGGTAAAATATAAATTTAAAACCTAGAGAGGGCGTAATATGAATGAAAAAGAATACTCTTCAACAGCTTCAAAGGCATTTAAAATGCTTTTAATGAAATTAAAAATTAAAAATGCCCAAAGTAATGATAATGACTTATTTACACTTTGGATTAGTGATAATAATGAGTTACCTGAATTACAGCATTTATCTTTAAAATCCATGCTTCTAACGGGCCATAATGTCACATTATATACTTATAGTAAATTGAATAATGTTCCAGATGGAATTAAAACTGCAGATGCAAATAAAGTTCTGGATAAATCAAAAATTTTTAAATATAAAACCGGTTTTAATAGTGGATCTTATTCAGGCTTTGCGAACTGGTTCCGGACAAAATGTATGTATGAAACTGGTAAAGCATGGTTTGATTGTGATATTTTAGCCGTAAGGAATATAACTGGTTTTAATTTCGATAGCACTATAATTTCGTCCCAGTATGATCGTGAAGGTAATATAAGCCCCAATAATGCATTTTTAAAGCTTAATAAAAAGGATAAATTATTGAAGACCATGTTAAATTACATGGAAAGTGTTAAAGATAATGTAAAACATGGGGACACTGGCCCTAGATTACTTAAATCCTTGATCGATGACCAGTATAATGAATATTCTAGTTATCTAACAAAGCCAGATTTTATTGCATCCATAAACTTTTTTGACTATAAAGATTTTTTAAAACCATCCAAAGATATCACAAAAGAATTAAAATTTGATGAAATATGGGGATTTCATATGTGGAATGCAATGTTTAGAGAGTATGGCATGGAACATGAGGGAATAACCAGCGGTTTTTATTATGATTTAAAAGAAGCAATACTTACAAGCTCAAATAGAGAGGAATATGAAGAAAAGATAGAAACCATTTTAGTCAGTGAGTAATTTTTGATTTAAATTGTAAAATCATTATTATTAGATGCATAGGTGATTTGGATGCAGAATAAAAGAATTTTTGCAATCAGCATGGTAAAAAATGAAGCTGATATAATTGAATCATTTGTCCGCTATAATCTCAATGTAGTTGATGCAATGATTATTTTGGATAATGGCAGTACTGATGATACTCTTAAAATTTTAGAACTTCTTGAGAGTGAGGGGTTGCCTATATTTATTTTTGAAGACAAGAATCGAGAATATGATCAAGCTAACAAGATGAATCAACTTTTATTGAGGGCGGTTAATGAATTTAAAGCTGATATAATTGTTCCGTTAGACGCAGATGAATTTCTTATGTCATCTAAAAGAGGGAATCCAAGGGTAACATTGGAGGAGATTGAAACATCAACTTTTTATAAGGTTAAATGGAAAACTTATGTCCCTAATTTTAATGAAAATCAAAATGAAATGTTTATACCTGCTAAAATAACTTCTGCTAGAGATGAAAGTTTAGAAGATTTCTATAAAGTTATCTTACCCGCAAATCTAGTTAAAGAGTATAGCGTAAGATTAACTAAAGGTAATCATGATTTAATATATGATAAAAAGTATAACAGTTCAATAAATCAAGTTTTAAACACAAATCTGCGCATAGCACACTTTCCAATAAGATCTAAAGAACAAGCAACGTCTAAAATCTCAGTAGGATGGATTAACATATTATGTGAAATTACAAGATCAAAAAATGAAAGCTGGCACATGGAAAAAATGTTTAATGACTTGAAAGAGAGCGGAAGAATTGAAGATGGGGCTGCAATGAATTTTGCAAAAAGATATGCTTTAAATAAGGATAATACTAGTATTAAACTTAAAAAAGACCCTATAGATTTAAGTTACTGTAAAAATATCACGATAAAATATACTGATAAACAAATTAATTCTTTGACAAACTTGTTGAATAACTGTGAACAGCTTTCTTTGGATTATTTAAATTTTAAACGGAAGGCACTAGCTGAAGAAGAGAGATTAAAAACTCATGTTGAAAATTTAAAGAAAGAAAAATTAGTTAAAGAACACCAACTGAAAAGTGAGATTAATAAATATAAAAACAGCAGTTCATGGATAATTACTTCACCTTTACGTAAAATGAGTGCTAGAATAAAGAATCTCAAAAATAGCTAATTTATGGTTGTTAATATAGAACAATTATTATATCTTCACTTTTAGTCCAGCATAACCTATATTTTGGAAAAATATTGAAGATATGATTAGATTCTCAATAAATAAATTTCGATTTAGAAGAAAAATTAAATATTATTTTTGTATTTTACTAAATTTTTACATTAACGTTATGTAAACGCTAGAATAATAAATTTGTGCGTTAATGGAGGCATATAATTATTTAATTAATTTAGTTAATTTTATTCTAAATAATAATTTGTTATTTTATTTTAATTTAATATTGCAACGATAAAGGTAGGTATTATGTTAGAGATTAAGAATACTGATTTATACTAAATTACTAAAAGAAGACTAAACCATAAAAATATGATAAACAACTAAGTATGTATGATTTAAATTAAATAGTTTTAATTTCCCTGAAATTAAAAATTAGTTAGTATTAACCTAATAAATCATCAAAAGATTTTTATATTTAAAGAAGTATGGTAGTATATGAATAGATTTTGGACTAACATAATACTCCCGATTATTAAGAGTGTTAATGCGGATTATATAATTGAAGTTGGCTCAGATACTGGTATAAACACTAAAAATATTTTAGAATATTGTATGGACAATGATGCACATATGGTTGCTATTGATCCGTTTCCTAACTTTGATATTAATGAATTCAAAGCTAAATATGGGGATAAATTTGAAATTTATACAGAATTAAGTCATAAAAGATTACCTTTACTTGAAGATTATGATGCTATTTTATTAGATGGTGACCATAACTGGTATACAGTTTATAATGAATTAAAAATAATTGAAAAAAGTTTTAAAAATAAGAAGTTTCCTATTGTATTTTTACATGACATTGGCTGGCCGTATGCTAGAAGAGATTTATATTACAATCCAAGCAATATACCTGAGGCTTACAGGCAGCCTTACAAAAAATTAGGAATGTATCCGGGACATTCTGATTTGATGGAACATGGTGGAGTAAACTTTCATCTAAATAATGCTATTTATGAAAATAATCCTAAAAATGGCGTATTAACTGCAGTAGACGATTTTATCCGCGAATCTGACTTAGAATTTTCCTTTAAACTTATTAATGCATTTTATGGTTTGGGAATTTTAGTTTCTAGCGATGCAAAAATGGAAAATATTATAG
>JAEYQZ010000273.1 GCA_023409695.1 Methanobacteriota archaeon
CCCTTTCTTCCAGGATATCAACAAGTTGTTGAGCGTTGTATGGTGGGAAAACAATTTCTCGATCACGTAAACTGCTTTTTACCCTTGGCTTTATGAATTTTTTAAAATCAACGTAGTTGCTTATAGACGCGATTGCAACGTTTTCAGTCCTTGTAAGTGTATAAAGAAGACCATCACCATCATTTTTGAGTAATATATCGATTTCATCAAGAAGAATAATTAAAATGAGGTCTTTTCCAAAAACATTCTTTTTAAAAAGGTTTCTGAAAGATTGTATCACTTCAGCCTTTGTCCAGCCCCTGTAAGGAACATTCTGACCCATTTGCTGACATAGGTGAGCTATAACCTGATATTCAGTCGTGTAATCAGTACATCTCACATATTCTACCCTTACATTAAGATTTTTGTCTTTTGCCATCTGTAATAATTGTTTTTTTGTAAATTTAACTACTGCTGTCTTTCCAGTACCTGTCTTACCGTAAATAGTTATATCTGGTGGAGTAACGCTGTTTAAAGCTTCAATCCAATATTTAGCAACAGATCGGATCTGTTCTTCACGGTGAGGTAACTTATCAGGTAAAAATCTATGATCCAAAAATTTTTTGCACTTAAAAACAGTGTTTTTTTCACCGAGTTCTTCAAAGATGTTCATACTGACCACTTATTTATCGTTAAAAGAAGCCTTTAATTAATAATACTTCAAGCTTCAAAAGAATGATCGAAAAATATCAATACACTTGAAATCTTTCTCTAATAAATTAGATTGTCACTCAACTCATATAAATGTTCAAACAGAGAGGTACATTTCAAGTGTAAAATAATAAATTTAGCTTTATTTGTATTACAATTTCCAATAAAAGGACATGCATTTCAAGTGTAAACAAACCATCAAGCATAATTTTCATTTGGACAACGGACATGCATTTCAAGTGTAAAAAATATTTTGAAGCAGTAAAATGCCATAAAAATTAATAACTTAAAAAATAAAAGTATTAATAAATTATAAAATCAGTGTGTTATAACTTTAAAATAAAATTTTAACCTTTTAAAAGCATATTTTTTATTATAAAGCATTTTTAATTGATATTTATTGGATTTAATTGATTTAGATAGACTTTTTGGATCAAATTTAATCTGCAGATAATGGGACATGTATTTCAAGTGTAAACAAATAATTCTAAAACAATATTTTGAAATTTTAATTTTGTAAGAGACATCCATTTCAAGTGTAACATTTGATTCATAAATTAATGAATGATTTCATGCAGAGGGTCATTTCAACTGTATTAAATGTACAGAGATCATAAACAAATTTGCATTATTGTAAACATCCCACAATTGAAACGTATTAACATTTAAATGGAAGGTAAATAGGACCATATTAAAATACAGCTGAAAAAATGCCTCAAATTTACTATAAATAAAAATATTTCAATTATATTTTATATTTAATATAGAATTGAGTAATAGTACTGTTTCAAGTGTAATTCAAGAACAACCGGGAATCTACAATCAAGTAGTTAACAAGAATATTTTTCAAAATAGACTGTAAAAAACATTATTTTAAGCAGTTTAAATTGTAAAAACAGTTAAATGAATGTTAACATTATTTAAGACTAAAAATAATTAAGATAGAATGTATCAACTGTAATTCTATTATAACTCAATTAAGGTAAATATCAACACTATTTCAACTATAATTAAGATTATGAATTAATTAAATTAAACATCAGCATCATTTCAAGTTTAATTTAAGATTATAAATTGATCGCGAAAGAATACAATATTTAAATTGTAATTAAAGAATTATAGGTCAATTAAAATAAACTTATCATGGTTATCTCAAGTGTGATTTAATATTATAAGCTTATTAAGAGGAATATACAATATATAGGCCCCATAAATAAATTTAATGAGAATATAACATTTATAACATAATTTAAAGTCATAAATCAAATAAAATAGATACTAGTACTAGTTCAAGTGTAATTTAAATTACATAAGGAATTAAGATACAATTTATCATAGCTATTTTAGTTGTAATTCAAGATTACGAATCAATTAAAGTATATCAGTACTATTAAGCATGATTTAAGATTATAAACTAATTTAAGGTAAATAGTATGTTATTTTAACCATAATTAAGATTATGAACAATCAAAGTAAAGATAAGTACTATTTCAAGTGTAATTTAAGATTATAAGTCAATCATGGAGAATAGAATATTTAAACTATAATTCAAAAATTATGGACTAAATAAGATAATATCATCAATAGTTCAACTATAATCAGATTATGAATCTATTAAAGTAAATACCAATGTTGTTTCAAATGTAATCAGAATTATAAGTAAATAAAATGAATATAATAGTTTAAGTTAATTTAAGGCTTTGGAAGTAAATTTAAGAAAGAATACACTATTTTAAGTATAATTCAAAATTATAAATCAATTAAAGTATACATCAGTACTATTTCAAGTGTAACCTTAAATTATAAACAAATTAGAGATATATTTTATCAGTACTATTTCAACTGTAATTCTAAAAATAAACTTTAACTAGACTTAATTATTAAATCTTAGTATTGAAATTCAGATATCAAAAATACGAAATATACATAATTGCCAAATATAAATGATTTTAAGCTTTAATTAGACTAAATTAATTAAATTATTTGTAAATCTGTCATAAATGTAAAAATAAATATTATATAGCTTATTATTATATTTTTATATTAAATAAAGCTTTATATTAAAAAATAAAAGCAGATATAGTCATTATTTAAAAATAAGGATATTTAGAATATATTATATCTTTTTTGCCAAAGTCTATTGAAAGGACATCTTCTTGATTGAAAGCCATAAACACACCATAACTTTTTAAAACTATTATTATGATCTAATCTATTGATTTTAAAGCTTAACTAACATAAAAAAATTAATTTAATTCATATATAGCTTTTATTCCAAAATTAAGTATAATTATGGGTATATTAAGCAGTTTACACAAAATACAGGATATATAGTTAAATCAAGAACTTAAAATTGATAGCAATTATATTCTTACTGTAATTAAAAAATAACTCTAAATTTTATTTTAAATATTATACAATTATTTATATTCAGTTTAATTAAAAAAATGGAATTAACAATTTATATTAAATTTAATATCAATATTCATTTTATTTTTAGTTTTAACATATTAATTAGATAATTTTAGACATTTTAAGTATAATTGAAAGTTAGAAATGAATAGTAATATCATAATTTCAAGTACAATTGTTAACCTGGAACAAATATGATACAAATAAAATAATTATTCAATAAATACGACTTAGATGCCCATAATTTTTCCAGTGTAAATATAGATCTAGAAGAATGTAAGATACCATGAGTATTTCAACTGTAATTTTGAAATAGTAAATTAAAACTGTTTTTAATTTGATTTAAAATAATATATATCGAATATATGATTTGATTAAATTTTTATGTTTAAAAAACATTTTTTATCATTTTTCTTATAATGCATCTATTTATTAGTTAATATGAAAATTAAAGTGGTATAGAATCATTATTTTCTTATTTAATAATTTATTATTAGAAATTAAAAGTTTTATTTGACAGGAATTAGTAAAATAAAATTTCAGGCTAATACCAACAACACTATTAGAATAAAGTCAAAATTTTGGACTTAAAATTGAATTGTTTTTTAATTAGACTGTCTTATAATCTGTTTAATTAAAAAAACGAAAGTGTATTTATATTTATATCTATGATTATCAATTAAAAAAAATATTTTGTTCTTAATAACTATTTTAAAATGATATTTAAATGTTAAAGGGAATATAACATTATTAAAAGTAAAAAAGAGTTAAAAATGATTTTAAACAAGAAGAATGGATGTAAAAATAGTCTAAATATAATATAAATTGAAATATGCCTGGAACTATTTTATTTAGTAAAAAAGTTAAGTCTGACTATTAATTATTTTACACTTGCAGTTCTTGTGAGAGGTTAAAATATTAAAATATAATCTAAAATAGCTAATATAATAATTAGTGATGATATATGATTACTATATTTTTTAAATTATTACAACATGTATTTCAAGTGTAAACTTATAATAGATTACCTAAAATTACTAAAGTTATATTTCAAGTGTAAATTTAGTAGTTATATTGTTTTCAGTAATCAATAGTTGAGTTTCAAGTGTAAAACATGATAATTATAGACTATAAGTTTAAAATACAGAAATAAATTATTTATAGAATTTTATTAAAGTTTAATTTTTTGTATCGAATAATCAACCTACAAAAACTTAGAATATATAGATTATGGAACTGTTTACAGGATCTACATAATTTTAACAACCGGATAAACTAGATAAAGACTAATATTTAATCTGTTAAATTTAAAACATTTACATGTTTAATTAGATTTCATAAATATTTCAAATTTAGATATCATAACCTTATTTATGTGTTTTTATGCAGTTCAAGAAATTATATACTCTTAATACTTATTTGGCAGGATATATAATAGGTTTAATTTTCCTGGACCTTAACTTAAAATTTAATGAAATATTATTTACAGCTATTTATCCGGCTGAATAGCTGATTAATGAATTTTATATTGATACAACAAATTATAATCTGTTTTTATATCTAGCTAAAATAAATGATTAAAAAATTTTATAATCTGTTTTTAGATTGTAGTAAATTTAGAATTATAAATATAGCTTTAAAATACATTTAATTTATTTTTATATGAAATATATGCTCCAAATTACGTATATTTCGCCGTACCTGTTTTGATTTGCCATTAAAAGTTGTTTATAATTTTATTCATTTATATAACTTCTAAACCAATAACTCGTTGTAAATTAAACATATGAAATATTTATTACAATTAAAAAATCAGTTAGAAATGACTTAAACTTGTATTATCATTTATATCCTAAACAACATACATTTCAACTGTAAAAAAGTGTTTTATAGATTAAAAAAGTAATAATTTAATGTTTTAATATGAAAAATATAATAATACATTGTAAATAAAGCCCAATAAGAACAATAAGTTCTAATTTACTTATTATTACTTTTTATATATTTTAAATAGTTTTTATCTGTTTATTAAAGTTTATTGTTCTTATATTGTGTTGTAGCTAAATTATTTATATTAAAACAGATGTAAAAGATATTTTCATTGTTTAAATTATTAATTAAGCATGTTACACTGGAAACTCTATTTTTTATAAAGCTGTTTTATGAAGAGAAGATATTAAATCAATAAAAAAATTTTATTTTACAGAGCTTATTTTATAATACACTTGAAATGCATGTCTTACTTACTAAAAATTAATTTTTGAGAAATTATTTACACTTGAAATGCATGTCTTGCTTTGTAATATATGATCTGAAAAATAATTGTCAATTTTTTGTACAATCTCCATGACATGAGTAAAGTTGTTTTATTATTTTTATGCTAGTAAATAATTTCATGACATCTATTTCAAGTGTAAATATCTTCTTTACATGTTGTTATATCGTTTTTGTTGATTGTAAATCTATATGATAAAAAAAACCAAAAAAAGATTCTAATTAAATAGTTATAATTTTTATAGTTCTATTTTAAGTTATAAAGACACATAAAAGCTAATAATTAAATTATATTTATATTTCACATTTAAAATTAAAATAAGATATTTATATTTCTAAAATATTAAATTTAAGAGTTATACATACATATTATCTTGTTGAATACTTCCTTGACTCTCTTCACCAAGTCCAAATTCTCTCTGTATTTTCCAAATTCCCTGTAACTTTGCCCTGAAGATCTTTTTTACAGTTGAAATTAACCTGTCCTTGTTCAATCCATCTTCAAAAATTTCTTCTGTAATTACAAAATTCTGTAGAATATTATCTGGGTGCTGCAGCTGGAAATCAACGAACTGGTTATTTAAGAGGAATCGTATGTCCCAAATAAAATCTTCTTTCTTTTTACCTGATAATTTTCTAATCTCAGTTTGATGTTCTGGGCTTACATTAGTTGCACATGCAATTAAAACCATATCATCTTTCCCTTTTGGCTGAATAACATCCAATACATGGTCTTCAGGATAATTTATTATGAAATGAAAATTTGTATTATCATCAGGAACTTTTTGTCTGAAGAGACCTTCATCCGAGAGCCATTTTTGGACTTTATTTTCAATTTTTGACATTTTTTAACACCTACTTGCGTTTCAAGTGTAACTTGTACTTTAATAGTATACCCATATTTAATCCATGCTTAAAAAATCTATTTATTATATTAAAATTTGTCTAGTGAAATGCTTAAAAAATAATTTAAAGTTTATCTACTGTTATAAAATGTTTAGAAAAACAATTAATTTAAATTTAATTTTATCACTCTCTTTTTGCTATAACATGTATTTCAAGTGCAAAATTACTATAAACTTTGTAAAATTAAATTGATTATGTTTAAAATATAAATTTAATCTTTTTATTGTATTTAAAAATATAAATCCAATTTTTTAACTTTGAATCAATAATATCTGTTAGATTAAATTGAATAGATGAATTTCAAGTGTAAAATTTCAAAATACAATTATTAAACTTAATAGGCTTACATTTCAAGTGTAAATGTCAATTTTTTTATTGTATTTGGCATACTATTGTCATCATTTAGCTATAAATCAAGTAAACATACTGTAATTACGTTGAATATGTATATTTAAAGTGTAAAATTCCCTACATAATCTTTAAAATTAGTGGAGTCATATTTAAAGTGTAA
>JAEYQZ010000009.1 GCA_023409695.1 Methanobacteriota archaeon
CCTAATGTTAATATTTCACGCAAAATTAGTTTATCGCTTTTACCTGCAGCATTTACACTGTGCACATAGTCTTCCATGCCGTAAAATTTCTTGACTGCTTCTATATATGCTTGATAATGGGATTTAGCTCCCTGAACTAATGTGCCATCAATGTCAAATAGCATCAAAATATCATTTTGAACCATTGTTATCATCTATAATTTTTTAACTTTCGAGATGAATTATAATTTCCAACTTAATATAGTCAACTAATTAACAAATTTATCTATCTTTTAAATTTAATTGTTAAAATCAGCTTTTTAAGTATAAGCAATAGAAAGTTAAACAATGATATAAAATATTAAAAGGAAATTAATACGATTATTGATAACTAAAATTAATTAAGAATAATTAGAAAGAGTTCATTCATCATAAGCAGCAATCTTTAAAAAAATTCTTAGGAATTATATCCCTGAATTTACACCAAATTATGACTTAAAACTCCTTAATGGATGTTATGTCTCTGCTTTTTTAGTTCTTGAGGGAATATACTGCTTATTATAGATGCAATTCGGCTTTTTTCGCGATCCGGTTTTTCATTTTCCAGAGAATAAAAATAACCCTTTTCTATGCCGCATACAGGGCAAACCCAGTTTGAAGGAAGATCTTTTAAATCAGTCCCTGCTTTAATTCCATGTTCAGGGTCTCCATTATTTGGATCGTAAATATAATTGCATACATCACATTTGTATTTATTATATTTCATTTCATCACCTTTAACAAGGAGAGAAGGAGGGAATAAGACAGAGGCGGTAAGTCTCATTTGGTTGTTCTCCCCATGAATTTAAAATTTGTAAGGAGAGATATGACCCTCGAAAATTGAAAAATTTTCGGGGTGCCAAAAATTCGTAGAATTTTTGAGCAATAGGGCACGGAGGCGGTAGGGCCCCATAAATATCTCTCCATAACATGTAATCAGGAGAAAAAACTGAGAAGCGACAACTCAGTTACAATCTCCATATCAAATAAGTATTAGGAGAGAAACATTGGATGAAGGCGGTAGGTTAATTATCGTACAGTATCTCTCCATAAAGTTAATTTAAGTGGGAGAGAGATAGGTGATCTTTAAAATATCTCTCCCAAACTCTGGCTTGAGGGAATGATGATAAACTGAAGCACATAGTTTATTTAAAGTATCTTTCTAAGATTCCCTCTAGCATTTTAGCATGTCGGCCTTCATCCCTTGAGCTTTCATCAAAGAAATCATGGGCCGGGTCAATATCACACTCTTTAGCTTTTTTGGCTGCAGCTTTCTTTTCGTTATTAGCCATTGTTTCCCCATTTAACATCATTTCAATGTTTTCTTTGAGTGATGACTTAATAATTCCTCCAAGTTCTGCAAAATGGGAAGCATGGTTGGCTTCATCCAGTGCAATTCTTGTTAAGACTTCGCCTACTTCTGGAAGGCCGTCTCTTTGTGCCTGGCGGGCCATAGCCAGGTACATTCCTACTTCCTGGCATTCTCCGTTAAAGTTTGCCTGAACTGCTTCTTCAATATCGGTGTTTTTACAAATTCCTATTTCGTGTTCGTTTATTATTTCCATTTTAATCTCCTCTATTTCAATTTATTAAAGCCCTTTTATCTCCTGAGCAAGTTTTTTACCTGTCTGGAAGCATTTTTCCAGTTCATCTGCGTCAGGGACATATAAAATTTCATATTGATCTTTAACATCAAATCCGCAGTTTTTAAGCTCTTCAGCTAATTTTTTAGGGGTTCCACCTTGTCCTCCCATTGATCCAAAAGTCACAGCAAGGCGTTCTCTACCTGTCCTGTTGAATTTAAGACCTCGAAGGTAAAATATTAAATCTCCTACGCTTGGGAATGGTTCATCGTAAATTGTTGGGGCCCCTAGAGCTATTGCTTTACTATCAAGAATATCTTTTACAATTTCACTCCTTTCATCTTCATGGAGGTAATATACTTTTACATCTACTCCTTCACTCATAGCTCCATTTGCCATAGCGTGAGCCATTTGCTGGGTGGAATAATGCATGGTGTCGTATATAATGGTTATTTTGTCTTTGCATTTTCCAGTGGCCCAGTCGCTGTAGGCACCTATTACTTTCATTGGATCGGTCCATATCTGCCCGTGTGCAGGAGCGATCATTTTGATCTGTTCAAGAAGACCTAAATCTGTGACTTCCTGGAATTTTTTAAGTACCAGTTTTGATATTGGGGTGATTAAGTTAGCATAAAACTTTTTAGTGGCATCCATAAGTACGTAATCTGATATTTCATTATCATAAAGCTGTGGGAAGCATAAATGCTGTCCAAATGCATCGTTAGGGAATAAAATACCTTCTTCTGCATACAGTGTAAACATGCTGTCAGGCCAGTGTAATAAAAATGCATCTAAGAAAGCAAGAGTCTTTCCTCCTAAATCAAGAGCATCACCAGTTCCTACTGTAACGAAATTAACATCTGAAACACCAGGGAAGTGTTTTTTAAGCCCTTCAACTGCAATTTCAGTACAGTAAACAGGTGCTTCCGGGAATTTTTTGTGCAGGTCTGTTAAGACTCCACTGTGATCTTTTTCAACGTGGTTCTGCACGATCAC
>JAEYQZ010000061.1 GCA_023409695.1 Methanobacteriota archaeon
GAACGTTCATCTCCTTTCTCTGGATCGTATATGTAACTACAAACAATACATTGATATTTCATGGATTAACCTCCCTGTGCTTTTACTATTTTGTTTTTCATTCTATAAATTTTTAGCTATATCTTAAAAGAGTTATATTCATTTGAAATAAGGTATATGCTGTTTTATAGTGAATAACATGTGAAAATTCCCTCAAAAAATCAATGAGGATAACCTTATTAAATAAAGCATATTTCAAAAACAAATAAAAAAACTAATCAATTTAATTAAAAACAAAATGAGGAAAAATTTCCCTATTATTTTCCCTTAATTATTTCATTAACAGCTTTGCTGATTTCTTTATTCTGCATTAAAATATTAGCTGCAGTTTGGATGTCCTTATTCTGCATTAACTTATTAATTTCATCTTGAACATCCTTATTTTGTATTAAGCTGTGTATCTGAGATCTAACGTTCTTGTTCTGCAAAATATCAACAATTAAATCCTGAACATCGCTATTTTTAACTACATCAGTTATCTGCAGACTATCCTGCATAAAATCAGTTTTTAACTTACTGATATCATTAGCTACGTCCGGACTTGCATTTTGAATCTGTGTAAATGTGTTTTTAATTTCACTGTACACATTGGGATTCATATTCTGGATTTGATTAGTAATTGTGGCATTACTTGAGTCAGCAGCATATACTGGAACTGATCCAATGATTACTGCCAGAAGACAAAGTGTTACGATTTTGTTCATTGAGTATCACCCCGTGCTTAGATGTAACTTGAAATCGTTAACCCAGTATATTGTCCTGATTATAAAAATACTTTTCCATATTTGCAACATTTATAATTAAGCTTATTAAATCCATCAAATAAAAATTACATGCTTATTGAATCTGTTTTAAACGATTATAATATCATAGTGAGTTATATGAATGTCATAATGAATTAAATTAAAATTTTTTAAACCCACCATCCTAACATTAACTTTTGCTACAATTAATATGAAATAAATTTCTTTTTATCCACTAAAGAGTTAAAATCCAGTTTTTAGCATGTATAATCACTTAATACCAAATTAATCACCAAAATAAAGATAAAATCTGCTTTATCAAAATTAGTACATCTACAACACATTCATAAAAATTATATTAAGCCCCTAATTTTTATCCTCAAAAAGAGCTTAAAATTCAGCTTTTAGATTGAAGATAAAAAACAGCATATTTTTACTTAATATCTGCAGAATCCAATTTTAATGCAAATCAAAACATATAAATAAAAAGATCAAAAGACTTTTTTGTTCCAATAAACAATCATCTAAAGTGAATCAACAAGTCATGCCAAGACATACTTTATAACACTATCAATTGGCGGTGAAGAATTGAAATTAAAAACAACGATAATAATAGGGGCAATTATATTCATTATAGCTGCAGCTTCAGCAGCTACTTTTTTATCCGGACAATCGCCTGATACCACCATAAATTCATCAAACCAGCAGCAATCAGCACCCATAGTAGAACAGAATGAAATAGGCATAACTGTAAAAACTGACGGGGAAAACGTGACAGTTCAGGCAACATCTGTACCTGCAGATGTCAAAGTGCTGCCCAAAATGATTACAGAAATGAAAAATAAAGCATACAACGATATTCAAAGCTATTCAAGTACCTCAAACAGCTTAAAAGCAGATATGCAAACAATTGCAAAGAAATATAATCTTACGGCAAATGTTACATTAACTTCACAATTTGGAACTAATCAGCTGCCATTTTTAGTAATTGTAAGTGGAACTTCCATGGTTCCTACATTAGAAGATGGTCAAGAAGTTATAGCTCTTAAAACAAAAAATATTAAAGTAGGAGATATAGTAATATCCAGACATCCTACCTACGGCCTTATAGTAAAACGAGTTGCCACCATAGAAAACAACAAAGTGTATTTGAAAAGTGATAACAGAAAAATAGTGAATTACATTAAAGAAAAAAACCTTTCAAACGGAGTAGTAGAAATTTCAAACATTACAAAGACCCCACTGGATACATGGCGCTCAATAAGTGACATAGTAGGAGTAGTAAAAGTTTACTGAACTTAAAAATAAGATAAATAAGACTGATTTAAATAAATCAGTCAAGCTTTTTTATATTTCAATGTCGATTGCAGACTTAGGCAACCAGATCTCTTCGTTACCTACTTTCATTAATATTGCTTTTTTAGTTTCCTTTTTAATTATACCAACAACTTCACTGGACAATCCTTTATTAGTAGCAAGCCACTCCGGCAGCTTAACAACTGCAGTTTCCCCCTCTTCTTCAGGTTTTAACTGGCCGCTTTGAATTTCCCTTGCAATGTATAGATCCTTAAGGTCTATTTTGATAGTTTCCCCTTTTTTGATATCCTTTAATGCAACTATTGTCCCGTCTTTTTTTAAAAATGCATCTGACAAAAAAATCACCCCTAGTAAGTTTTAATTTTCTTAATTGGAATTCTAATCTCCATCAACACGAGCAGGAGGTTCTTCATCAATATCAAGGGAAGAAATATTACCCCATTCTCTAACCCTACCACATATCAATTCTTCAAACTGTTTAGGGCTCAATCCTAACTCTTTTGCACGATCACGTATAGCTTTAGGCTCATGTGCATTGTGTTTTATGTAATAAGCAGCAAATCTTGAAACATACTTTTCAAGCTTTTCTTCACTTGAAGCTTCTATTATTTCAGCCGTATCATCAGAGAGCATGTTTAGATCCTTAAGTGGAATTCTTAAGGGCATAAATCTAATTACAATATCTCCAGTATGTTTATCAAAGATTATACTGTCTATACCTACATTTAATCCTTTTAAAACCATAATACCACCCGTTTAATTAGTTTAAAAAATAAATTAAAGTATTAAATTGTAATAAAATTAAATATGTTTCTATTGTATTTAATACTATTGATCCAAAATTAAACTTAATATAACTCTATTTGACCATATATTCTTAGAAAGGAAATAAAAATTGAAACTAAACTTATAAATGTAAATTAATTGGATATCACCTAT
>JAEYQZ010000066.1 GCA_023409695.1 Methanobacteriota archaeon
GACAGTTTACTATTTAATTAATATAAATTAAATAATTTTTCATACATTTTATACAATTAAACCATAGTAACCTGCAAGTAATTGGAAAAAACAGCCTTTAGATTATTTCAAAAAATTTTCACTTAAATTTCCTGAGTTAGAATAACCCTTACTTTCCCAGTAACCCCTATAACTGGCATTATTAGATAATTCAATTTTAGTAACCCATTTAATCCATTTATAACCCCATTTATCCTCTGCCACAAGCTGGAACGGAAATCCCCTCTCAGGAGGGATTGTGGCGTTGTTCATTTTATAAGCAAGCAGTATATTATTATTTTCAATATAATCCAGCGGAAAAGAAGTTGAGTATCCATCATAAGCGTAAAATATCACCGTATTTGCATTTGGAGAAGGATTAGTTTCTTTTATAAGATTCTTTACAAGAATGCCTCTCCAGAGAATGGTTACATCCCATCCTTCGACACAATCCAGCGTTACAACCTTTTCATAGTTTTGATGACCTTTAGTAACTTCATCATAGGTATAATTTTTAGGATTATTCACAAGCCCTGTAACTTCAAGCCTGTAATTAGTGATATCAATATATTGAGGGCCTTTTATTGAATTTTCCCTGAAATCATTTACAGAAGAGAGGTTTTGTCCTTTATATTCCTTAACTTCCACATTGTCCAGTTTAATGGTTTCTGGTTTGAATGCATTTGCAACTGTATAAACTGAAACAGCAAGGATAATTATAACGAGGACCATAATAACCCTATTTCTAGTTAAAAATCCTTTATGTGATTTTAATCTATCAAATATCCTTAAAAAGGGCCCAATAAAAATATGAAGAGCAAACAATACTACAAACGGGATAAGTAAATAAAAATGAATCCAGAAAGCAGTTGTTTTAGATAATAATCCTGCTGTTAAATATTCTGTAGTCGTATAATAAGTAATTCCAAGACCCGAAATAAGAATAAGAACAGTTACAAGTGCAAGTGTCCAGCGCAGAATCCTTTTAATTAGCTTTTCGTTTTTCGACAAGTCTTTTCCCAACCCGAGTAGTATCGATGGAATAAACTTCCAAACCCGGAATTATAACTCTTACAACAGGAATTTCAATTTCTTCTCGGGTAAGGTCCACAAATAAAACATCTTTAAATCCTACCTTTTCTAAAAGCTTCATGGATGTTTCAATATCTTCCTTAAAAGATTTCCCTGAATAATTTTTGATTTCACTCAAATCAATAACTTCTTCAGATTCACCGAACCAGTGTTTATTCATCCGCTTCATCCGTTCGTAGCCTGCTTTCCTCATGAAAACTGCCCGAGTGGTATCTTCTCTAGTACCATGAATTTGGGTGGCACGACTCTGGGCCACTTCAGTTAAAGCCCTCATAACTGCTATTTCAGGGTCTAAGTGAGTTCCAACCCCCAATGTAAGTAATGCAGGGTCTTTTAAGACAGTATCATCTGAAACTGCCGCAATTGTGGCCGCTTCAATATCAGATGTCAAATTTACAAGCTTAACATCGATTCCCTCTTTTTTGAATTTGTCCAGAAGTTCCTTGATAAGTGGATTTTCAATGGATTCAAGGTCTATTTCAACCGTCTTTTTTCGTTTAGTTTCGAATATACTCCATGCATCCCGTTCAATAACCTCCATCATACCGTGAAATATAGCTTCTTCCACCCTGTTTCCAGATGCAAGTCCATTTGTGTTTGATTTAAATAGACTGGCGTCATTTGAAGTAACATACGGATGAAATACAGAATTAGCCGGCACCAAGTATTCTCTATCATCATTTATATTTACCGACTTTACCCAGTTCAATTCCTTTTCCTGTGGATCAAACGGTAAATTTGGAAGTATTAGTGATTCTGGATCCATGCACCCATCCATTTCTCCAAAACATGCAGAAATTAAATTATTTTTTATATCATCTTCAGAGAGCTCTGCAGAATATCTCTCAAAAGCTTCCATCATGGCTGATGCTTTAGCCTGGTCTTTTGTAGCCCCTTTTCCAGCATAAATACTTACAGCGCCTTCTGCAGCAGACGGCCTTATTGCAGAATAAACAGGTATTCCAATTCTATCAAGGTGAGTTATCTCAGCCACCCTTGTTACTCCTGCAGCTTTCAATTTACCTTTTACCCAGTTTATGGTCTCTTCTGGAGGCATTGCCCTGTGTGTACATCCAAAATATTTCACTGGAACTTCTTTAAACATAGCATCACTTGAAATAATTCATATTCATATTTTATAGTCTATCTCAATTCATTAAGTGTTTTACTCTAAAAATATTTGCTGCTTTAAATATTAAAAATTACTTAAAGCATGCCAAAGACATGGATACCAAATAATGAATAAAGTAACAATATTACAGCCAGTGCCATTGAAGCTATCCATATTAAAGGATTCCATCTGAAAATTTTAGCTCCGTCAAGTACAACTAGAGGTATTAAATTGAAAACCGCTAAAAAGCTGTTTATTGTAGCCCCTAGAACAGCTACGGCGAAAAGGTTATATTGAGCAGCTAAAGGCATTGATATTAAAAACAGCAATGCCAGTATTATATTAGTAGCAGGTCCTGCAAGTGATATTTTACCATTTTCACTCGGTTTAATATTATATCCATGGATATAAACTGCTCCCGGTGCCGCAAATACAAATCCGAAGTATGATGTAACTAAAGCCAAGATTAAACCCTGGAACCACATTTTATATTCTGCCCAGTATCCGTATCGTATAGCAGCAAATTTATGGGCTAATTCATGCAGCACGAATCCAAACCCGACTACAACCACCATATACCCAAAACTTGCGATTGTAGCATCTAAATCACGCCCATTTATTATATAATCAAATGCAAGTGATATGACAAGCAGTGAAATTATAATATCTCTGATCTCTCTTGCGGTGAATTTTACCATATTTACTGAATGTTGATTAATATATAAAATACTTTCTACTGAGGCCTAAATTTAATATTTTTACCTTAAATTAAAAATAACGTTTAAATCTTTAAAAAATAGAGGTAATACCTCCTTAATTAAAATATTTGCTCAAATCCTTTCTTTATATGTTAATTTTGCAAACTCTATTTTAAAAGATGTCCCCTCATGTTTATCAAGTGTAATTACACCATTAATCTGGCTGACTAAAATATTGACCAGTCTTAACCCCAATGTTTCTGTATTTTGAAAATCTAAGCCTTCAAGAAACTTAATACCATCATCGCTAATAATCAGTGCACATTTTTCCACATCTAACTGAAGATCAACACTGATTTTGCCTTTTCTACCTCTGGGATCTGAAAATCCTTCAAAACCTTCTGGGCTCCAAAGTTTTTAGCATACCTGCCAGCTAAAAGTCTGGCATCCAAACCAAATACAAGTTCAGGAGCAACAAATTTTCGAAGTTCCATATTTGGAATATTCATAATCGGCCTCTTTTAGCTTGATAATTACTTTAACTCACTAAACTGCCCAAACAAATCATCAAACTAGTTAACACTTAAACAATCATAATTTTCTATAATTTTCTGTATTTTTTCACATATTTAAAAATTACACCTTACAG
>JAEYQZ010000112.1 GCA_023409695.1 Methanobacteriota archaeon
ATAATACCCTTTTAACTGAATTTAAATTAGAAAAAGGAAAAATACTACCTGCTCACAGCCACCCTGAAGAACAGACTGGTTACCTCGTATCCGGCCACATAATACTCATCATCAATGGCGAAAGGCACGATATAAAACCAGGCGACAGCTGGGCGATCCCAGGGGAATCAGAACATGGTGCAGAAACCATTGAAGATTCAGTCGCTGTTGAAATATTTTCACCAGTTAGAGAAGATTATATCCCAAATAAAATTAATTTTTGACCATAAAAAATTAGAAGACAGTATTTTTTACTTCTTTTTTCCAATATAATAAAATCCATTTGATTTATGGCCGTTCATGGTATCAAAAACTGTTTTTTCAAATACAAGTTTATCAAAATTCTTTGTTAATTTTAAAATATGTTCTTCAGTATGATGCCTTAAAACGGCACCTTCTGGAAGTTCAAAAATACCATAAATCCCATACTTATCTTCATATTTTTGGTACCGCTCAAGATTCCTTTTATCCTGATTTATTAAAAAATCAGTTAGATATAAAATCCCATCATCTTTAAGCACTCTAGAGATTTCCAAAATTATATTTTCCTGTTCTTCATCTTTAATATTGGAGGTCAGTACCGCAACAAGGATTACTGCATCAAATTCATTGTTTGGAAATGGAATTCTATCCCCATCAGTTTTAATAAGATTTAAATAAGGATGTTCCTTTAATCCCCTATTTATCATGCCCTGTGAATAATCAATACCAGTTAAATTCTTAAAACCATTACTGTAAAGTTCATTTAGAATTCTTCCATAGCCGCAGCCTACGTCTAGAACAGCCATTCCTTTTGAAACATGTTTTTCAAACTCTTCAATTTTAAAAGGAGTTGGAAATTCTTTTTTCTCGGCTGCATCATCCCAGTATTTTTCCTGTTTATTAGTTTTTTTCATTTATTTCAACCAGATTTATCTTTTCATCTATCCCTGCAATTTTAGCCACGATAATTTTTAAAGCTTGTATTTTTCTTAGATATTCTTCCTTATCCTGGGCTGATTTTAGGCTGTCACCTAAATTTTCCACTATGTAACTGACAAACTCCACAGTTTCTCTTGGATATTCCACTTTTAAAGTCCCTTCTTTAACCCCCTGTTCTACAACCTGGGTTAATAAAGGGATTACTATCTCACGAGACTTTTTTCTATGCTCTCGATACATAACTGCATTACCCTCTTTTTGGAGGAATTCATTTAGGTTCTGTTTTGCATTTTGTGACTTAATTGTAATGCTAAATATGATCTTCAGTTTCTCAAGCGCATTCATTTCATTATTTGAAACTAAATCATTCATAAATTCTTTCCAATAGTTCAAATTATCAGTTATTACTTCTTTCATTACTTCATTTTTTGATTTGAAGTAATAGAAAAATGATCCATGTGACATGCCTACTTTATTTGTAATATCATTTACCGATGTCTGATCAAATCCTTTCTCTAAAAAAAGCTCCCTAGCAGCTTTTATGAACTCTTTTCTTCGTGTTTCTGGGTCTTTGGTTATTCGTGCCATATTTTCACGTTAAATTTTAATTAATTTCTCTACAAATTAATTAATTCTCATTATTTTATATTTTTATGCCTGGCATTTATCATATTAATATTTATATTATAGTATATTCCAAATCAAATATTTTAACTTATGAACCTAATTTTTCTCCAAATTCATTAGCTAAGTTCTTTGCTTCAGCGGTCTGGTTGCTGAGTAGTATCAAATTATTAGTTACATTTCCTCCCTGTTTTTTAACTTCATTCTGCATTTTTTGGATAGTTGGTAAAGCTTCTCCCCCAGCAGTAGCAAATAAAGCCACTTTTTTCCCTTTTAAGTTACTAGATCCTGTTATATAAGTATTAATCGCTGCAACAGGCCCATAATTCCAGGTTGGACTTCCAATAATCACAAGATCATAGTTACTAACATTTAAACCAAGGGGTTTAATATTTACAGCATGTCTTCCACAACTATTAAACATATGTAGCATATTTCCACCATTAGGTTCAACTCTCAGGAGTGTTACTTCCCAATTTTTTGATACAAGGCCATGAGCAATAGCATATGCTGTCTGTTCACAGTATCCACCATCAAATACATTTGAATAATTTCCATCATTTCTTTTGGAACTCAGACTATAATAGACTATTAAAGCATTACCTGAGGGTTCTCCAGCAGGTTTAATGGTAGTTGAAACAGGGGAATCATCAATATATGATGATGCTATATCCGCAGTAACAGCTATTAATATTATAAAAATATACCCCAATACCGCTAACCCCATTTTCCAACGTTTTCCAGACCGGAATCCTGGTATTTTTTGCCAGAACTTCATATTTTCACGCCCTTATATCAACTCTTCCTTATTGTTTCGCCTAACAGGCTCTCCATGTGCAGGGCATATCCAATTAAATGACAGATTACCCACTTTTTTGGCAGATTCCTTCGAAAGATCTGTATTCCAGTTCATGAATGAACTCATAGGTCCTACTTGCCCTTTGGAAGTTCTAATTAAATCTCCAGCAAATAAAACATCATTATAAAGCAAGCATACATGTCCCGGCGTGTGACCTGGAGCAGGTATAACCTTAATATCACCTATCTTCTGATCTTCAGGATATGAATTTATGTTTCCAGGTTTTTTTACCCTCATAATAATCGAGACAAGCCTTTTAATCCCTTCACGATTTTTTTCACCACAAATGTAAGGTATATCCTCTTTTGATGCCCATACTTTAGCTCCTGTTTCCCCCTCAAGCAAAGCGAGATTTCCAATATGGTCTACATCGTGGTGTGTTAATAAAATATGTTTAATGTCCTGAGGCTTTATATTCAGAGTCTTTAATTCTTTTAAAATACCTTTTCCTTGCCCAGGTCGCCCAGTATCAACTAAAACTATTTCTTTATCAACAATTAAGTATGCATAATTCCCTTTTGTTGAATCCAATGCATATATATTATCTATTACCTTCATTTATTCCACCTTCATATAATTTAGTAAGAACTCATTTACTAGCTTGACATATCCCGTTCTGATTCTCTAACAACATGTAAATATCAACAGTTTTATCCGGTCTTACTGATGACAGGTTAAGATAGCAGAATGGACAGTATGTAACTATTTTTTCAGGATTCTCTGCTGTTTTTCTTGCTTTTGTACTTGCAAGCTGTTTATCATGTGCCATAACTCCCCCACCTGCCCCACAGCATGGGCTTGCACTTTCATTTTTTGAGCCAGGAAGTATTTTACGTACGTTACTGCTTTTTTCGTTGGCATGACATGGATCTTGTATTGTAAAACTATCTCCTTTGAGAGTCAATCCGTTTAACAGGTCAACAGCAAGAACTATCTCGGGGTTGAACCCATTACATCCTTTATAATATTTATTGAAAGCATTATAACACCCAGGACATATTGTTATAATTTGTTTAACTCCTGCTGCTTTGAATTTTGCAATATTCCTTTGGACTGCTTCCAATCCAGATTCATGATCACCTAAATTAAATAATATATTACCACAACAGGTTTCATCACTGATAACGCCGTATTCTATGCCTTCACTTTTAAGTAAACTCTCTGCTGCTTCAAGTATTTCTGGTGTTTTATGTGTGGGCGTGCATCCTTTAAATAATACAGTTTCCATGCTGTAATGTCCCGGAACATTATCTGTAATGATACCATAAGAGTTTCCTGCTTCTAAAATATTTGTGCTGATTTCAATTAAATGAGAAGAAATAAGGCTTTTATCCACTGCTTTTTCTCTGGTACCTCTATTGAAACCAGCAAGCCCGCAACTATTACATAAAGTGCACCTGTATAATTTATTAAGGTCTTTTTTATTCAGGCTGCCAGTTAATCTTATCTTCAGATTACAGTATAAAGAACTTAATGGAGAACAATCCGCCCCTTTACTGCCATCTTCCAGTAGTTTAATTTCAGTCATTTAAATTTCTCCTTAAATCTCATTTACCAAATTCAATCATCTTTTTAGGCTCGAAAGCTGTTTCCATTGTCCAGAAATATGATTTACCCTTTGCAATTTTGAAAAGTACTAAATCTGGATTTAGAGGTGTGAACCCAAAATCTTTAAGGAAAGGTCTGTCTTCCAATACCTTTTTCTTGAGTTCAATATCCTCTAGAAATTCCACTTCTCCTTCAACTCTCATCATCGTTCCAAACATTTCTCCAGGTTTCCAAAACGATGCTTCAACTTTCTTGTTTTCTTGAATTTGCCGGTACATATCCATATTTGCCCTTATCTGGAAGTAATAACCACTTTTATCGGCGAACCACATTCCAAGTGCCCTTACTCTAGGCTGATCATTTTCCACAGTAGCTACCCAGCTCACAGGGTTTTCATTTGCAAATTTTATACATTTTTCCAATTCCATAGTATCAACTCTAATTTGACTGACTGTCAGTCAATATAAACAAGATATTATTTAAATGTTGTGTAAAACAAAAAATTAAATTAACGCATTTAGCTGATTATTTTTTAATATAACGATCTATTATAAATTAAAAATCAATTTTATCTTATCATAATATCTTTTATTTTTATTTCATGATTATGATAACGTCTTTTAGAATCCTCATTTTTAATATGAATTGCTTCTTTAGGACACCACTGAACACATGCCTGACAGAACTCACAGTTTTGATTCCAGTGCGGTTTACCATTTACTGTTTCAATATTATTGCTTGGGCAAATTCGATAGCAGTTTAAGCACATACTGCATTTTTCATCAACCCAAAACTTCCCCATTGTATTTATCCTGCTCATACCCATCCCATAAACAAAGTTACCAAATTTATTAAGCATCACAGAACTTGTTTCAGGTTCGTGTTTCCTTTTATTAGTTATAACTTCTACCATCTCTGAAAGTCTTTCATTTCCAGATTTAGTTATCTTACTGTTCCTTTCAATTAACATGGCAATTTTAATAAAAATATTGTCTTCCTGAATTGTATTAGCAGTTTCCCTAACCGCAAAACCTGCATGTAAATCTGTATCCTTCTTTTGTAGCATTTTTTGCAGTTGAACCAGTGATTCACCGGGTTGACCTGCGCAAGTGGCTACAGCGAAAATATACTGATCTCTGCTTATTTTAAGCTTTTGGATAAAATCAACAACCATATTAGGCATTCCCCACATATAAACTGGAAAAACAATTCCAACAGCAGGATCATCAGCTTCAATATTTCCATTTACAACTTCAGGGATTGATACAAGTTCTGCACCCTCAAGTTCGTTACCAATATCTCTTGCCACAGATAATGAGTTACCAGTTCCAGTGAAATAAAATATTTTAGTTTTCATAGTTTCACCCCTATTTTTTTCCTTAAATTCATTTAATTATACTCATAACTTTCTAATTCTTCAATACATTCTTCAGCCCATTTTATAGCAACTTCTAAATTCATTATACCTCTTTTAATTGTAAAATTCCAGAAAATCTCTTCTTTTTCAGGGACATTCACTGTAAATTCATGGCGATATCTACCAAAATTCTGTTCTATTTCTTTCAATGAG
>JAEYQZ010000132.1 GCA_023409695.1 Methanobacteriota archaeon
AAACTTAATTTATTTAGTAATTCCTATGTTGCTTCAAAAAAGGAAGAATTACTCAAAGAGGGGTTAGTTAAATTCCAAATTCCCTTAAATATCTCAAAAAATTCCGTAGTTTTTATTGATTGGACAATTTCTGTTGTTAATGCAGGTTATTTGGCTCAAATTCAAGATATAACTGAAAGTAAAGGTGAGGACCCTCTTAAAAGCGAAGATAAATACAGGCGTTGGTTTGAGGATGATTTAACTGGGGATTTTATTGCAACTACTTGTGGTCAAATTATTGAGTGTAACCCTGCGTTTGCAGAAATTTACGGCTTCGATAACTGTGAAAAAGCTGTTAAATCAAATATTTATGATTTCAACCGTGATGATTGGGTTAATTTGATTGCAGCACTGCGAAGAGAATATAAAATCTATGATCATCAAAGCTGGCATAAACGGCCAGATGGAGTACAAATTCACGTTGTTGCTAATGTTATAGGTATTTTCAACGATCTGGATGAATTAGTTCAGGTTAAAGGTTATGTATTTGATGATACTAAACGCAAACAAGCTGAAGAATCTCTTAAAGAGAGTGAAAAGAAATACAGGCTACTTTTTGATGAGGACTTAACTGGAGATTTTATCGCAACTCCTGAAGGTGAAATTTTTGAGTGTAACCCTGCGTTTGCAGAAATTTATGGATTTGATGACTGTGATATGGCTCTTGAATGGAATATTTTGGAATCTAACCCATTTGACTGGCCTTATATGGTTACCCGCCTGAGGAAGGAGCATAAAATACTGGGTTATCAAAGCTGGCAGAGAAGATCTGATGGGATGCGAATCCATGTTGTTGCTAATGTTGTTGGTATTTTCAATGATTTAGATGAGCTAGTTCAGGTTAAAGGTTATGTGTTTGATGATACTGAACGTAAACATGCCGAGGAAAGCCTCATTAATAGCAAGCGTCAAATAACTGAAATTTTAGACAGCATTCAAGATAATTTCATTGCATTAAATCATTACTGGAATTTTATTTATGTAAATAAATGTGCAGCTGAGTATTTTGGCGTTGAATCAGATGATCTTATTGGACAAAATCTATGGGAAAGATTTCCTAAACTTATAAAAACAAAGTGTGAAGAAATATTCCGCAGGACAATGGAAACTAATGAAATTCAACATTTTGAGGCGCCAAGTATGTATGGAACTGGGCAATGCTTTGATTTCAGTGTTTATCCTTCATCTGAGGGAATATCTGTTTATTGGAGGGATATCACTGAGCGTAAAAAACTGGAAAATAAATAAATTAAAATTTTATAAAATTAAAAGTGAATTTAAACTTGTAGACTATTTTTTTAACTTATGATATAACATCAACTGGAACTTTGGCACCTCTTACCACGTTTTCAGCTGTACTTCCAAGCAAAAATTTCTCTATGCCGTGTTTACCTGATTTTCCCATTACTATCTGATCTACGTTTTCTTCCTCTGCGGTTTTAAGTATAACCTCAGCGGGTTTGCCTTCTTTGAGCATAGTGGTTAATTTAATATTTTTACAGTTACCTGAACATTGTTCTTCTTCTATTTTAGATTTAAATTTTTCAACAGCTTCTTTTCCTTCTTCACGTAGCTGTTCATCCAGTTGTTCCCTTAGGTCTTTTTGTGGAAGTGCATATTTATAATATGCATCAATTACGTATAAAACAATGATATCTGCACCATCTAAACTTGCCATTGAAATAGCATGTTCTCCTGCTTTTTCTGCCTGCTCAGAATTATCTGTAGCTAATAATATTTTCTTATACATGATTTTTTTCCTCCGTTTATCCAGTTATCATGTTTTTAAATACATAACTTGCTTCTTAAGATTTTAAAAATAAAAAAAATTGTAGAATTTTTAAATTCTACAAATTATGTCGTGTTTTAGACTCTTCCTAGTGCTGGTGCAGCTAATGGTGACAGCATTATAAGTATGGTCAGGATAATTCCGATTATAACCAGAGGTACTCCTGTTTTGAAAATCTCTTTGATGTTAATATACTTGGTTCCGTATGCCATTGCTACTGTAGGGTCTGCCATTGGTAACATGAAGGATAAACTACATGCTATTGCTACTGGTACTGCGTAAATTCCAATTGGTTGCCCCTGTGCTTGTGCTAGAGTTACTGCTATTGGTATCAAAATCGCGGATAGTGCGATGTTTGACATTACTTGAGTTATTGTAACTGCTATTATCATGAGCACGATCATGATGAGTAGTGTTGATGCGTTGCTTCCCATTAATCCTATGATGAGTTGTACTAGCCAGTTTGCTGCTCCGGTGTTTAGTAGTGCTGCTCCTAGTGAGAGTGCTCCTCCGAAGAATATTATGAGTCCCCAGTCTACACCGTTTTGTGCGTCCTGCCAGTCGATTACTCTGAATGCGAATAAAAGTACTGCACCGATTAATGCGACGGAATAACTGTTAATTCCAGTGTAGTTTGTTGTAACCCATAAAAATATGGTGAACAATAATATTCCTAAGGTGAATTTCTCCATTCTGCTCATAGGGCCTAATTCTGCCATTTTAGCATTTATGGTGTCCATTCCTCCTACAATACCTTTGACTTCTGGTTTGTATACAAATCCTAACCACTTCCAGATTATAATAAGTAAGATTATTGCAAGTGGGAATCCGAAGATCATCCAGTTTACAAAGGGGATGTGAGTGTATGCTGCGGCCATTAAGTTTGGTGCGGTTCCTATTTCTGTACCGAATCCACCTGCCAGTGAACCGAATGAACCACCGATAACCATGGCTTTGGCAAAATTACTTCCGCCTTTTTCAGGGTCATTTACACCCATAAGTGGTATAATTTCTTTTATAATTGGGAGTAACATTGCGTATGCTACTACATTCTCAATAAACGCTGAAAGAATTCCAGTTGAGAAAACAACAACAAAAAGACTCCTGTCTGGAGTTGTGCCTAATTTGTTAAGCAGTGTGAATGTAAAACGTTGTGCAAGCCCGCTTTTACGTATAGCTTCTGCTATAATGAATCCTCCAATCATCAGGAAGATAATACCATTTGCAAAACCAACAACTGCACTGTTAAAATCAGCGACACCAATTAATGGCTGAACAAAAAGCAGTAATAGCGACGTAACCGCTAAGTGTAAGGCTTCAGTGACCCACATAATTATAGCAAAAATCAAGAGTGCAAGCGCTGCGTGCCCTGCATAACTTAAACCTGGTGTAGGGATAAGCATCATGACTATAAAGAGAAGTATAGCCAAAGGAAATCCTAAAACCTTTAAATTTATATTCGTTTTTATGCCTCCAAAAAATATTTTCAATATTTTTTGAGGTTCAGGAAACCCCTGGGGTTTCCTTCAACCTCCAAATATTTTATATTTGGGGTTCAGAAAATCTCAACCAAAAATTGAGATTTTCTTCAACCTCCTAAAAAATTTTAATTTTTTAGGGGTTCAGGGAATTACAAGTCTAAAATTTGTAATTTCCTTCAACCTCCAAAAAATCTATGATTTTTTGGGGTTCAGAAAATCTCTTTTCGAGATTTTCTTCAACCTCCTTAATTTTAACAGATAACCTAGAGAGATTGTATAATATAAATATATTTCATAATGATTAATCATGTACATTGATGACTTTCTCAAACTGTATGCATTACAGCAATTTACAGTCAATTTCTCATATTATATAATATTGAAATCATCATACAAAAAGTATGTGGATAATCTTAGTGAGACATGTTAAAATTAAACTAATTTGAAGTAAATAATGCTGTGAATCTTTAATTAATTTTAAAAAGAATTTAATTTTTTTATATACAAAATAATTGATTTTAGTGACCAACTAAACGATTTTAATCATTGTAAAATACTGAATTATTTAAAAAAATAATTTATATGATTAAAGAGGTATATTCAGTCCAAAAACAATTTTGAAGGGTTATAAATGCACATTTCGTTTATATGTTTCTCTTTGATTCCATGATTCATCATAGAATTTATAAACATTTTCATCCCTTCTACAGGGGCTGGATTGTGGGCCTGCCCAAAATCAGTGGCCATTATGCACCTTTCAGGCCCTATCTCTGTAATTGCATTGGCAATTGTGTTGGGATCTAAATTATCGTGCTTTTCCATGCATGCAACAAAACAGTGTTCAAGATAAGCGTATCTGGACATTTCTTTTTGTTCATCAATGCTTGCACCAACCACTCTGGTTAATGGATGATTAACGATTATTTTTTTAATTTTCAAGCTTTTTGCGTAATCAAGAAGTAAAAATATATCATCTGATTTTAAATGACCTGTAGCTAAAACCAGTTCTTCGTCTGCGATGATATTTAGAACACTTTCTGTGTTTTCATAATTTATAGAGATATCTGGAGCAGAGATAGTTGGAAACCATACTATTTTTCCACCAAGTTCAGAGGTAACTTTAACAGCATCTGGATTTAGTCCGCCAGCACTTGAATTTAAACATATTCCTCCAATTACTTTAAACCTGGATATTAATTCTGCAATTTTAGCTCTTCCTGCAGTTGATTCAACATGGGATTTTATGATAATTGCCTGCATTTTCGCCTGTTTTGCATCATTTGCAGCTTCAACATCATTTAATATCCTCGGCTTAATATCTGGAGAAGTATGGATGTGGGTGTCTATAAGTCCTTCAAGAGTGCATTTATTTCTTAAATTTTCCATAAAAATCGTTTTAAAAATTAATAAATGATTTTGAACAGGTTTTAAATATTTTTAATTCTATAATTATTTGGGGCCTGTTTTCTTCCCTCAAAAACATAGTTTTTGGGGCCCCAAACGCTACGCGTTTGAGGGCCTTACTTCTTCATAAAGGTTATTTCCGTTTGAATCCATTGCTACAATTAGCGGGCCAAAGTCTTTAACCTCAAGTTCCCATATAGCTTCAGGGATTCCTAGGTCAATCCAGTTAACTCCTTTTACCTTGTTAATTGATTTAACATATAATGCAGCACATCCTCCTACTGCTGCCAAGTATACAGCATCATTTTCTACGAGTGCATCTGCGGTTTCATTGTCCATACCGCCTTTTCCGATTATGGCACTTATTCCTAATTTTAAAACATCTGGTTGATAGGGGTTCATCCTTGTGCTTGTTGTAGGGCCTACCGCGACAATTTCATAATCTACGCCTTCAGATGATTCTATAGTTTTTATTATAGGGCCTGCATGGAAAATGACAGCTCCTTCTAAATCTACAGGTGAGCCTTCTTTTAATATTTTCTGATGAGCCCTATCCCTTGCAGTATAAATGGTACCTGATATATATACAATATCTCCCACTTTCAACTGCTTTGTATTTTCTTTTGAAAGCGGTGTTTTAAGTTTTATAGTCATATATTCACCTTTATAATCTTTTAATGTTGATTTTTTTTCTATTTATAGGTAATATTCCACGTTTTTATACAATTAATATTAGTATAATCTTATCTTTTGGTATAATTTGTAAAAGTAGTATTTTTTTTCATGTTAATTTACTTTTTGAAACGATAATGTTATCTATATAAATAAGTATAATAGCTATTTACTATCTTGAATAAATTAGATTTTGAGGTTGATTATGTCCAGTGAAAACAAACTTGTAAGTCTTACAAAATATATTATGACACTTCCACCAACCAGAATTTCTCTCTTTAGTATGGTGTTTTTAAGTTTCATTATAGGGTGCATCGCATTTTTATTGGCACCCTCATCAAACGACTCCATACTTTATAGTATTGTTTATGGTGGTTCAACGGGCTTTTTAATTTTTGGGTTGATGTCTATAATGGGCGGAGGTTTAACTCAGCCTATGGTAAATTCTTTTAAAGGTAGACACATGAAAATGAAGCAATCCATGTTCCTTGCCCTTGCTTCAATGATGATAGTAGGAGTTATATATTTAATTGGGAGTGTTGTATCTGTATTCACTGTGAATAATTACGTTTTAAGTGCTTTAATATTTGGTTGTGTTATCGCATTTGCTTTTAGAACCCTTGTAATATGGGGTACCTCTAATATAAGTCTTCTAAAATCTGTTGTCATATCTGTAGTTCAGCCAGCACTTATACTGAGTATGCTGGTGGTTATATCTTTCTTAACAAGTGTAACTACCAACATGGGTGACTTCAGTATAATAGCTATCACTGTAAAGATAGTAATAGCCTCGGTAATACTGGTAATTGCAATTTATTCCTTTGTAGCAGTTATAGAATCCCCTATGAGAAAGAATTTGGGGGTAGGGGGCTTAGAACTTTTAAGTCTTGCTTTGGCCCATATTACAGAAGGCTCTCCAGCTATGGAAACACTTTTTGAAGATATAGGTGAGCCTATTGATACTTTAACTGGAATTTTTAGTTTTAAAGGTAAAAATGGAGTTAAAGCAATTTTTTTATCTCCATGTGTTCATCCGGGTCCGCTTGGAAATATTGGGGGTGGAAACATGCCTACCATACTTTCAAGTAAATTTGATACCTTTACAATGGTTTCACATGGGCCGTCCACACATGATTTTAATCCAGTGGCTTCCAAAGAGATAAATAAAATAGAAAAGGTTGTTAAAGAAGCTTTAAATGACATGGATTACTCTGAAAGCGCCAGTAAATTCTTTAGGGTCGAAAATGAAGGCGCGGTAATTGGCGCGCAGTATTTTGGTAAAAATTTACTGATGCTTGCTACATTTGCACCTGGCGGGTTTGATGATATAGACTTTGGAGTTGGTCTTGCACTCATGAATCTTGCAAAGGCATCATGTGAAGCTCAAAATGTGGTGCTGGTTGATTGCCACAACAGCTTTAAAGGTGAAGGTGGAAGAGTTTTACCGGGTAACAAGGAAGTCTTTGAGCTTATGGGGGCAGTTGAGAAACTTAAAGCTCCTGAACAAGAAAATGGAATTAGAGTTGGCTGCAGCAGTGATCCATTAGATAACATATCCAAAGAAGATGGTATCGGCCAGAGTGGAGTAAAAGTAATGGTTATTGAAGTTGGATCTCAAAAAACAGCATACATACTTTTAGATGCAAATAATATGGTCATTGGATTTAGGGGCGTTATACTGGAAAAAGTTAAATCATTGGGCTTAGATCATGCAGAAGTGATGACTACAGATACTCATTTTGTAAATACAATGTCTGGAGGCCATAATCCGGTAGGTACAAAAATGCAGGATGAGATAATAAATGGTATTTTAAAATGTACTAAAGAAGCTTTAAATGACCTGGAAGATGTTTCAGTCGGTTGTAAAGTGGCTAATATTAAAGACATCAAAACTTTTGGTCCATTAAATGCTACCGAGCTTGTAACCACAATCAGCTCCATTGTAGCCGTAAGCAGGATATTTGCACCGCTGGTATTTTTACTGGCACTACTATTTGTATTTATATGGATATTCTATGGAACCTTCAGTATTTAGTGCTAAAAAATAAGTAAAAAAATTAATTAAAAAAAATTATTAATTTAGTGCAGGTTCATGAATATTACCCATACCATGATCCATATAAAGAAGAAAGGAACTATGCCGCTCCAAAGCCATCCGCTGAGCCCATTAACTTCTTCTTTTCCAAATAATTTTTCTGAGAGCTGACCCATTATATAAAGGATAATTAAAGCTGCTATGACTGCTATTACGTCATTTTTAAATATTACTCCGCTACTTAATATGTATGAGAGGTAACCTGCTATTATTCCTCCAACCGTGTGAATGGAAGCTACTTTTCCATCTGTGTCCATATTTTTCCTCCTCTAATGTTCTTTTCTAATCAACATGGTGTTTTAGATTATTTTTTATCCTCGTAAATTCATTAATTTATTAAGCGATGAATTTTAATCCATGCTCTAACAAATATACATAAAGTATTTAATTAGAAAATTCTTTATATAGTTTGGTGAGGTTACTAATAAATGTTTTTTAGTTGCAAATTTTCAAAACTGTATGTTGTACAAAGTTATACTTATATTAATATTGATTAAATATAAATCCGAATTTTCAGTCTTTAATATATATGCTTGATATTGTAGAATTAGGTTTTTTGCGGATTTAATTTTTACAATACACTCAAATCATAAATATATTTTATTATGTAGATTATATATTAATAATATATCGATGATTTAATTCTATTTATTGATTTTTATATTCAATTAACTTAATCAGGTGTTAAAATGAAAAATATGTCTAATGTAGATGTTTATGCTGTTTGTCATGAGTTAAGAGATTTATTAAAAGGTGCAAGAGTTGATAAAGCATATCAACCCACAAAGGACACCGTTTTGATAAGATTTCATGTGGCGGGTAAAGGGAGAATTGACATAGTCTTTCAAGCAGGAAGAAGAATGCACATGACTCAGTATCCATTACCTAATCCTAAAATACCTCCAAATTTCCCAATGCTCCTTCGAAAATATATCAAAGGGGCCACAGTGGAAGATATAAGGCAGTATAATTTTGATAGAATTGTGGAACTGCATGTAGCTAAAGAGCAAAAATTTACTTTAGTAATAGAACTATTTGCTAAAGGTAATATAATACTCCTGGATGAAGAAGGAAAGATCATTTTACCGCTTAAACGTAAACTGTGGAGCGATAGGAAGATATCATCTAAAGAAGAGTATAAATACCCTCCAAAAAGAGGTATAAATCCTTTAGAAGTCAGTAAGGAAGAACTGGAAGATGTATTTAGAAATTCTGACTCTGATATTATAAGAACTCTTGCAAGAAGTGGGTTAGGTGGTATTTACTCTGAAGAAATACTGCTTAGATCTAATGTTCAAAAGGATTTACCTGCCGCAGAGATCTCAGATAGTGACTTAGATTCGATTTATAACTCAATATATGAACTTTTTGGACCACTTCGAACCTCTAACTTCCACCCACAAATATTGTCCGACGGAAAGGAAGATGTTTTGCCTCTTGACCTTGAAATTTATGCGAATTATAAAAAAGAGACATTTGAAACATACAATGAGGCAGCAGATGAATTCTTCAGCAGTGAAGTAAGGGAAACCATTAAGAACGAATATGAAGACGTATGGGGAGCTGAAGTCAAGAAGTTTGAAAAACGGCTGAAGATACAGGAAGAGACCTTGGATAAATTCCACAAAACAATTAAGGTATCCAAAAAAAGGGGAGACCTGCTTTATGCCAATTATGGGAAAATCCAAAGCATCCTTGATATTATAAAAGATGCAAGGGAAAAGTATTCATGGAATGAGATAGCTTCAAAACTTAAAACAGCCCGAAAACAGGGTTTAGCAGGTGCAGATATAATTGAATCTCTGGATAAACTTGGAAACCTTACCCTGAAAATTGATGATGAAGTTATAAACATAGATGCTAAAGTAGAAATCCCTGAAAATGCTGAAGTTTATTATGAAAAGGCTAAAAAGGCAAAGCGAAAAATAACAGGGGTTAATATTGCAATCGAAAAGACAAAAAAAGAGATTGAAAAAGCGAAGAACAAAAAAGAAATAGAGATGGAAAGGGTCACATTACCTCAAAAAAGAGTTAAAAAAGAGCTTAAATGGTTTGAGAAGCTGCGGTGGTTCATTTCTTCAGACGGATTTTTAGTGATTGGGGGGAGGGACGCAAACTCCAACGAAATAGTGGTAAAAAAATATATGGAAAACAATGATGTCTATTTCCACTCAGATATCCATGGAGCACCCTCAGTTATAATAAAAAGTCAGGGTAAGGAAATACCTGAGACAACCCTAAATGAGGCTGCTTCATTCGCGGCATCATTTTCAAGTGCATGGACAAAAGGATTTGGGTCGCAGGACGTGTATTGGGTTCATCCAGATCAGGTTTCAAAGACACCTCAATCTGGTGAATTTGTTAAAAAGGGCGCATTTATAATTAGGGGGACTAGAAATTACATAAGGGCTGCAACACTTTTAATAGCAGTTGGAATTGTTGATTATGAAGGTGAAAGGTTGATGGCCGGCCCTCTTGATGCTGTAAAGAAATATAATGATAATTATGTAATTATAAAACCGGGGTATACTAAAAAAGAAGCATTATCAAGGGAAATAAGGCATAGACTTGATCAAGAACATATCGTTACTATGGATGATCTTGTAAGGGTTTTACCTTCTGGAAAAGCAGATATTGTTGACGAGAGAGATCTTAGAAGGAGGTAAAATTATAATTTTTTTTATAAAACTAGAAAATTTATAGATTCAAAGAAAGATATGATGAAATAATAATTTGATTAAGGATTATCTTTTTCATTCATCTTCTTTTTAAATAAAAAGTTAATATCAACTACATATATCCCTTCTTCATCCGAAACGATTATAGAATCGTCTTCTAAAAGAGTAGGGAGATCTAATTCATAAATTCCGTGGTCGTGGACCATTACAGTTTCAATGGATTCTCCTTGGGGCTTTTCTTTTTCTGCAATTCCTGTTTCATCCTTATAATATTCAAAAAAATGGCTGCCGCATTCAGGACATCCTTTAAGAATATCTTCTGGTTTTCCTTTAAATAGGGCGCCGCATTTAATGCATAGATGCACCAGAATCACCAAGATTTGCTATCATAGAGAGGAAGTTTGACTGTTTATTAACGTTTTTCATAATATTTGCAGGGCCGATTATGGTAAGTCCAACCGCTTTCTTCTTTGAAATTCCAAAAAGAGCTTTTTTATCTTTTTCAAGGGTATATATATCAATTCCCATGAAGTTTTCGATGTCAATTTCTCTCATGGTGGTTTCTATAAGTTCTGCTTCTTCTTCAGGGCTTAATCCACCTTCTATGACTACTAGATTCCCTCCTTTAACTCTTTCAACAATCATTGATATTTTTTCCATGCTGGTATGAGTTGAGAGAGCATCTGAGGATAAAAAATCCATTTTTAAACCATTCATTTTGATACCTCTAATCTGAAATTATCATTTTTAAATTAATGGAACCTTTTAATCATTGCTTCATAAAGGTTTTCAGTATTTTCACCGTGAAGTGCAGAAATAGGCACTACTGTGTGTTGGGGGAATACTGAGGTTATACGCTCAGGAGTAGCTTCTGGAAGATCTATTTTATTTGCAACAATTACAAATGGGATTTTCCTTGCCTCTAAGTTCCCAATTATGGTAATATTGGCCTGTGTAAGCGGATCTTTGGTGGCATCTACAACTAAAATAACGCCTGTAACATCATCTAACCATTTGATAGCTTCTATTATTCCTTTAGTTGCTTCTTTTGCCCTTTCCTTTGCTTCTGTCTCAGATAAACCAAATTGCAGAAAATTCTTGTAGTCTATTTTCGTTGCTATCCCTGGAGTATCTATTATATCAAAATCAAGTTCAACCCCTTTGTGTTTTATACTTACGTGTTCTTGCTTGTAAACTTTTCTTGTTTCGTGTGGAATCTCTGATGATAGTCCAAGAGGTTTTCCTATCCAATCATTGGTCATTGTATTTGCTAAAGTCGTTTTTCCGGAATTAGGATGACCATATAATCCTATTTTTAGCTTCTTATCTTTTCCAAGCAGTTTATTTAAGAATCTTCTGAAAATGTTCTGCATCTTATCACTCTTTATATATTTGGCCAGGTTCAAGGATAACAACCTTCACTTTTTTGTTCATGGATTCAACCATATCTGCAAATTCTTCGGGGTCCTGTTCAATTACAGGAAATGTGTTGTAGTGCATTGGAATTACAACATATGGATCAATCCATTGTGTAGCTATTGAAGCTTCTAAAAGTCCCATGGTGTATCTATCACCAATTGGAATTAATGCAATTTGAGGATTATAAATACCTCTTATCACGTCTTTCATATCCCCAAAAACACCTGTATCGCCGGAATGGTAAATTCTTTTACCGTTTTCAAGTTGTATTATGAAACCACAGGCACTTCCTCCAACAGCCATTTCTTCTATAAAGTCCATATCAGCTGAATGGGTTGCATTAACCATGGTTATCTTAATACCATGTATTTCAACTGATCCTCCTATGTTCATTCCTATGGTTTCAAAGCCCTGTTTTGCAAGATATAATGAATGCTCGTGATTTCCAATTACTACTGCACCAGTTCTGTTTGCTATTTCCATGGTATCTCCAAAATGGTCACCATGTCCATGGGTAACGCATATTACATCTGCTTCTATTTCTTCAACTGGAACTGGACAAGCAGGGTTATTGCTTATAAATGGGTCTATTAATATCTTTAAATTTTCCTCAGATATTATTTCAAATGCAGAATGTCCAAACCATCTTATTTCCATTAATGCATCTCCCTAAGTTTTATTGAGTTATCCCTAATTCTATACTCTGTGAGAGACTCCATGCTTCTTCAAACATTCTTTCAATTTCTTCAATGGATTTCTGGTCTTTATAAATTACTCCTACCTCAAAACTTTCATATATAGGATCGGTAGAGATTATTAAACCATTTTCTTCATCTGATACGATCGCCACTGTATGAACATGGGGCATAGTCCTTATTTCGACGTTATTTTCCATTAAAAGCTTGATGAGCTCAACTGATGCATCATCATCCAGGCTTGCTTCCTGTATAATCATTTTACTTTCTGTTTCCATAAACCTTTTGAGAACACTTACATCTACATTACGGATCCATGGATACATCATTAATATGCGACTGTTTGCTTTTAAAATGGTATCTTTCATTGTTTCCTGTACTTCACCAGCGTCAAAAGACCATATTATGCTTGGATCTTTAGATTCTGATTTGATTTGGTCTAATGTGCCTTTGAAAGAATCCAAACGTTCCTCGATGAGATTTTCTATATCTTTGGTGTTTTGGATGTAACTTTCCTTTAACCTGTTTAATCTGTTTTTTACAAACTCATCTTCATTATCAGTGGTAGGCCTCACAGGTTTCACCTTTCTAACTCTTTTAGGTTTCTTTTCTTCTGCTTTTGAGGATTTTATCGATGGTTTACCTGGCATTATAGGATTTTTTTCCATTGGTGTAGCTACTTTTGTACTATTTTGATCTCCAGTTACTTTTGGTTCTTCCAACACTTCTTTGGTTGTAACAGGTTCTCTTAAATCTTTTGGCACTCGTTTAGGAGTGATTTTCCGCGGAATTACATGTTCTACGTTTTCTGGAGCAGTATTCCCTGCTTCTGGTGTTATCCTCTTTTTAATATTTTCTGTTTCCCTTGGTTTTTTGGCCATTATGGGCTTTTTCGTTGATGGATTTGGATTTTTATCCATTTTGGGCATAATTTTTTTCTGGGTGTTTTTGGAAGTTTCTTCATTTTTAGGCATTTTAAGTCCAGTTAAGTTTCCTGGTTCTATTCTGCCTGCAAATAGAACTACTAATACCATCCCCACAACTGCGAGTAAAAGTCCTACAAAAAATGCTAAAATACTAGGAGGAGTTGCAAATCCCCAATTATACATAGCATAAATGCCCCCGATAACTAACACGATCCCAAAAGCTGTAATAATTAAATTGATCATTCGATGCCTCCAACTCATATCTTTTGTTTATCCATTATTATTACAAATAATGAAGAGCCCCTTTATACCCACTCTAAGCTTTAATTAATATTACTACAATAAAAATCTTTTTATTTACTCTATTCTATTAAATCTATAATTGAATTTAATTAAATTCTTTAAAATTAACCAAAAAACTCCAAACTTTTTGTTTTTAATTGATTAAATATTTAGATATATGATTAAATTAGTTTTATAGTTGGCTTATTTAGAATTTTAGTTAAAAAACTAATTAATCTAAAAAATTACGTCTCTTTGCATATTTTAAAATAATTTTTGCTGCATTTTCTTTTCCATCATATTTAGAAAATTCTTTTTTGACAATTTCTGCTTTTTGTTTTAAATCTTTATCGTGTAAAATATCGTTTATATCATCTGCAAATCCTTTGGGAGTTAATTCGTTAATGCTTTTTACTGCAGATATTCCATATTTTTTCATATTTAAAGCATTTTTAATCTGTTCTGAGTGATTATCAATAGGTACAATTACGCTGGGAATGCCCAGTGAAGCTAATTCCATTGTAGTATTATGGCCTGCAAGACTTATTACAACATCTGAAAGTTTCATCCATTCCATAATATCGTCTAAAAATTCTTTTTTTACTATTTTATCCGAGTCTTGTATAAAATCAGATGTTATTTGAGGTCCGGTTACCATAATTATCTTATTACACTCTATCCCTTTTGCAGAATCAGTTATTAAGTTGAGTAATTTCTTTCCAAATTTACTTCCGCCAACAGTAACAAGGACTATCTTATCATCCGCATGAAATCCTAATTTTTTTCTAAGTTCTTCTTTACCTTCAATTTCTGCGAGATTTCTTTTAAGGAAAGGGCCAGTAAATGTAGTAATGTCTCTTAATTTAGGGGGTATTTCAATAGAATTTTCTATGTCTGGAATTATAATTGCATTGCACTGATTTGATACACTCTCGATGAATCTTTTAAGTCCATTTTCTGCATATTCAATAATTTTTTGGTCCGGATAAATTTCTGCAAAGTTAAGTGTTAACTCATTTGTTATCAAAACACAGGGTATTTTGAGAATTCTACATGTTATAGGGGCTGAATAATGGGAGTCACCAATTACAATATCTGGTTTAAATTCTTTTATGATTTTGGATTCGTAATATATGCTTTTAATGAAAATAAAAGGTATATTAACTGATTTTTTGGCAGTATATTTAATATCCAGTTCACCATCACCACCATAAAGTTGTATATCTGGTAATTGGTATATTTTATATTCTTCATGTTTTGATAACATTTCATAGCCAGAACCATAACTTGCAAAGGCAACATCGATATTGTTCTCTTTAAGTTTTTTTGCAAGGGCAATATCTCTAGAAATATGTCCTATACCTATCCCGCAAGTCATAAAAAGTACTTTCATAACTAATGAACCCTTTTAATTGTTTTTATTAAGATAATTTAATTAATTTTCACATTTAAAAAATATGTAACATTTTTTTAACTTATTCTAGCTTGAATATATTCAAAATACTAATAAAATCTTAAATATTCATACTGTATGCAAAGTTTTTATATAATATGTAAGTAATTCATAAATTAAGGCATATATGGAGGTATTATATAATGGAGTTTTTAAAAGATGAAGGTGGTCAAGGAGCAGCTGAATATATTTTATTGTTTGGTGGTGTTATTATTATAGCTATAGCTGCACTTGCAATCTATAGGGAATATTTTAATCCCGGGGTTAATCCATTTCATAGTTCAACTGATGTAAACAATGTAAGATCAAGTGCAGAAAACGTATAAAACTATATTTGTTTGCAGCTATATTGTTGTAGCTGCACTTGTAATTTATTTTAATCCTGGCTTTAGTCTTTTTAGTACTTCAAATGATATACAATAAGTAGAAGACATGCAGAAAAGGACAAAATATGGCTTTCTAAATTATAAAAATAGAGATGTTGAGACTTAAAACCATTAACAAATACATGTATTTATACTTTTTATTTGACTAATGTCTGTTTTTATAATATTTTTTTTAATTAGGGCTTAATATAGAAGATCATCTCTTAAAAAACATCTGCACCATTCTATTTTCATTTTAAACATTTTTTTATTATTAGCTGCGAAAATATTGATCATTCGCTTTGGGATTCAATATAATTAATGAGATTTTTTAATAGCTCTGTTGATCCTTTTTCGTTGCTTAAACTCCATGCCAGTTTATTTTTTAAAACAGTTTTCTGGTCTTGGGGTTGGGTATTTAAATAATATATTATCCTGTTAAAAATTAAAGTTGTATTATTTATATTCAAGTTTTCTGATGCAGTGTTTTTAATTTCATCCATTTTTCCTCTAAAAATAATTTTGAGTTTGTGAGATGCATCTTTTACTTCGGTAGGATCACCACTTTCCAGTTGATTTATCAATATAGTTATATCAAGTGGATCTGTCTTTATTACACCAAAAATGATACCATCTGCTTTTATGGATTGTATTCTTTTTATGCCATCATAAACATCAAAATCGTAACCTGTTATGTATATCTTTCCTTCCTTTAGAAATGACATTAAAATTTCATTCAACGTTTTATCGGAAATATTTGACTGTTTCCTGATTTCTTCCAAAAGTTTTTTTCTTGAAAGTTCGTTTTCTCCAATTATTTTCAATGTTAACTCTTTTAATTTGTGATTTTTTGACATATGATAACACTTTTTATTTGATATGTGAAAATATGCACATAATAGTATATAAAAACTAATGCTGTAGTGATGATGAAACATAGCTTGAGAATAATTGATATGATACATTATGGTCTTAATGAGAAGGAGATGATACATGATATCGCGTTAGAATCTATTATTATATATGAAATTAATAATACTCTGCAAATAGTTTATATATGATTAAATGTATAGAAAAAATTGCATAATTAAAATGGAGGTGCTGTATTATGAGTTTTTTAAAAGATGAAGGTGGTCAGGGAGCAGCTGAATATATTTTACTCTTCGGTGGTGTCATCGTTATAGCTGTAGCTGCATTAGTCATCTACAAACAGTATTTCTCAGGTACTGGAGACATGACCTCTTCAACAGATATAAACAATGTAAGAGACAGTACTCAGAGCGCATAAATAAAATATATTAAGAAAATAGGAGCTACATTTCATGGATGATAAAGCCCAGATCAGTGCTGAAATGATTTTAATAATGGGAGCATTATTGGTAATAGTTATTGTGGCCGGGCAATGGATATTCAATATATCCAAAGCAGTTGCAGGCAATGTTTCGAACGTTGTTGATGTTGCAAAAGATTCAACCATTAATAAAATGTAGCTTTATACTATTTTTTTTTTAATATTAATAGCATTTTTTAATTTTTTGTTTTAATTGAAAATAAGTGATAGCTGAAGCATCTATAGGCTCTATTTATACATCGCTTTCTAAATGAGAATTTTAAAACTATTATAAAACGTTTTTGGATTTATACTAGTACATATTAACTCTTGATTTGTTTGGTATTTTTCAACTAATCTTATTGGTTATTATGATGGAATAATTGTCAGTTCTCTGTACTTTCACCAATTCTTGTTACATTAACTGTTGTGGTTTAGTTTTCCTTAATTCGTGAATATATCTTTAATTTATTAATTTTACTGTTTGTTATCTCTTTATATTCTGATAGTTCTAGAGTACTTTCATTGTTCCATACGAAGTAATAATCAATGTTGTTGTTTTCTAATTCTTTCTGTAAATCGGTTGTTTTATTAGTTTCTTTTGTTAAACCGTAGTATTTTGTATTTAAATAATATGAAATGGATAACATTTTTCCCCATTGGGCATTAGAAGCAATATTTCCATGTATATTATAATCATTATTTAATGTACTGCTTAAAGTATAGTCTCCATTGGTATTAGAAAACAGGGGTATTTCATATACTGGCAGGATTATAAAACTGCATATTAAAATAATTAATAGGCTCTTTTTAAAAGTTTCACTGAAATTTCTATTTTTATAGAAGTTATCTATTAAATAAAAACCCATTAACATCAATAGAATGAATATAAAGAAAAAATATCTCCATTCTACGGCAATAAGTAAATATCCACTTAAATATATGCCCATAGTTATCAATAAATATATAACTTTGTTCCTGTCCTCTTTAGATTGGGATTTAAAAATAAATAAAAGGCTTAAAATAAGTATTATTGGAGTTATCATGAAAAAGGATTCTATTATATTAATAGTACGAACAATGTTTTTCCATATTAACTGTAATTCATATTCAAAATGACTCCATGAGCTAAAAGGACTCCATTTATTAAATTTCAAGGAGGGAGGTTCATCCCAAATACTTGTAGCACCATTATTCGGTGGTTTAACAAGACCTACATAATAAAATGGATATGTTGGATAATCTGGACCGGCTATGGCTAGATTGTAGTCCCCTGCAGTTGAAATGGTTAATTTATCATATTTTTCACTTATGGTGCCAATCCATATTCCGCTCATTAAAAAAAACACCAAAAGGCCTAAAACCATGTTCTTTAATATATTGTTCCGTTTAGGAATGGCTACGCCTTTAAAATAATAGATTAAATTAAAAAGAATAAAATGTACTAAAAAAAATGGAAAAATATAATTTTTAGCAAAATAAGCTGTAGCTCCCATAAAACCGCATAAAAATCCATTATATAACTTATTTGAATAATTGGGATTAAAAAGTATACTTAAATAATAGATAAGGATCAATGTTACCAGTAAGTCTGGCGTATTTTTCATTAATGAGAAAATTAAAACAATAGGAACTGAAGTAAATAATAATGCTCTTTTAGTTAAATTATTCATCTCGAATATCTGAGATAATTTCATTATTACAATTATTGTGAAAAATCCTATAATTAAAGACAAAATTTTTGATACTAATTCTGCATAAATTGGAGTATAACCAAGTAATAGGAAAGGGGCTATTAACCAGGAATAGAGAGGGCTCCAGTAACCGTTAACTGCATCCGCCCAGTTTCCTATTGAGTAAGCATGAGCAATATTAACATAAGAAATTTCATCTCCACCAAAATACATGTAATATTTTAGTAAAAATACTGCCAGTATGGAATATACGATTAAACTGACTATTAAATCCAGATTATTCTTTAAAAGAGACCTTTCCATTCTTTATTCCTCAAATATTAAAATTGAAATAATTTATTTTGGGTTATTTAATTTTAAATTGTACATAATTTCATTTATTTAAAACTATTTAAACCTTTATAACATATTATCAGAATAATTTTTATTAATTTGATTATAATACATGATCATTACTTCTCTGGCGGTATGGGGATTAAATTAACCTTGAAAAGAAAATATATAAGTTATATGAGTAATATTTTGATTGTGATGTGAATTTGGTTTTTTAAATAAACACTCAATGGTAAAATTCAGCTATTTTAAAATAAGTTCTTAATATTGTTGTAATTAGTACTATTGAATAGAAAAAAGATATAAATAATCCCCTACCACAGATTATCATGAAAGTTTCTGTGATTATTCCAATGTACAATGAAGAAGAAAATGTCATTAAAACAATTCACGAAGTAAATACTGTCTTAAAAGTATATGAAAATTATGAAATCATTGCAGTGGATGATGGAAGTTTTGATGGAACATTTGAACTGGCATCCAGTGTCGCATCTAAAAACCATAATGTAAAAGTGCTGAAACATTCTTCAAATTTTGGAATGGGTAAAGCGCTTCGAACTGGCTTTAAAAAAGCTGAAGGTGATGTAATCATCACAATTGATGCAGATCTAAGTTATGATACAAGTTATATTCCAAAATTAATCGATGCACTTGATGATGAAACAGATATTGTAATTGGATCACAGTACATGGACGGCGGAAAAACAGAAGGTATACCCTATTTAAGGCTTTTTATAAGTAAAATGGCCAATAAAATTGTCGGATATGCTATGGCCAATAATGTAAGTACAGTAACAGGTGTTTTTAGAGCATATCGAAGTGAAGTATTAGATTCAATAGAATTAGATTCTAATGGAACTGAAATTAACCCTGAAATACTGTCAAAGGCGAATGCCATAGGTTTTAGTATAAAGGAAGTCCCAGTTACGTTAGGTGGCAGAAAACTTGGAGAATCTAAAGTAAAAATTAAATCCACAACAATTTCACATTTATTATTTACTTTCCATGAAAAACCTATGATGTTATTTGGAGCGATTGGATTTATTTTATTATTTATAGGATTAATAAGTGCATTATATCTTTTTTATCAGTTTGCTAGGGGTACTTTAGACCCTACAAGGCCTTTAATGTTATTTATGGTTTTAATGATACTTTCAGGTATACAGATACTGATTTTTGGATTTGTTGCTACTCAAATAAGTCTCCTTAAAAGGGAAGTTTACATTGTACAGAAAGAAAATAAGCTCTTAAGAAAAAAATTGAAATAATCCTGATCTTTACTGTTTTATGTGATTTTATGAAAGAACCAACGGTTGCAATTGTTATTTTGAACTGGAATGGCTGGGAAGATACTATAGAATGCCTGGAATCACTGTATCAAATTAGCTATTCCGATTACAGAGTCATACTTGTGGACAATAACTCTTCAAATGAGTCTATTTTGAAAATTAAGGATTATTGTAATGGTAAAATAAAAGTTAAATCAGAATTTTTTGAATATGCTAAAGACAATAAACCGGTTAAAATAATAGAATACATCAAAGAAGAATCTGAGTCTAAAAGTGATGTAAAATATTTAAATAATAATGGTTATTTAACCCTGATAAAAAATGACAAAAACTATGGTTTTGCAGAGGGAAACAACATTGGAATAAGATATGCACTGAAAGCTTTAAATGCAGATTATATCTTTCTTTTAAATAATGATACTGTAGTTGATAAAGATTTTTTGGGAAAAATGGTTGATATTGGAGAAGCTGATGAGAATATAGGAATTATAGGTCCTAAAATTTATTATTACAGTGAACCAAATACTATATGGTGTATTGGAGGGAAAATAGACTGGAAATTTGCTAGAGGTTTGCATGCTGGAACAAATGATGTTGATAATGGCCAGTACAATAAAATAGAAGAATTTGATTATATAAGTGGATCTGCATTTCTCATTAAAAGAGAAGTTATAGATAAGATTGGTTTAATGGATAAAAAATTCTTTTTGTACTTTGAAGAGACAGATCTGGCATTAAGAGCATCTAAAGAGGGATATAAAAGTATTTATGCTCCTGAAGCAAAAATCTGGCATAAGGTATCTAAATCTGGCGGCGGGTTAAGTAAGCCAATTGGTTTGTATTATATTACTAGGAATCGATGGCT